>DATCPW010000217.1:0-2417 GCA_036569865.1 Candidatus Dormiibacterota bacterium | reverse complement strand
TCCGCGCCCGAACCTCGGCAAAGATCTCGGCGAAAGTCTCGACGCGCCAATCAGGGGCGCCGTCTGGCGTCCGGGCGTGGATGTGGACGATGGCGGCGCCTGCATCAGCGGCACGCTTTGCCTCCTCGCCGATCTCCTTTGGCGTGTAGGGGATGGCGGGGCAGTGATCGCGAGTCGCCAGGACGCCGGTGAGCGCGGCGGTGATGACCGTCGCAGTCATACGGGGATGTTTCCGTGTTTTCGCCACGGCCGCTCGACCTTCTTGTTGCGCGCCTGCTCGATGCCGCGGATGATCACGCGTCGCGTCTCGGCCGGGTCGATGACGTCGTCGATCATCGCCCAGCCGGCGGCGAGGTAAGGATTGATCTGCGACCTGATCGTCTCGATGAGCTGACCGCGCGTCTCCTCAGGGTTGGCTGAGGCCTCGATCTGCTTGTTGAAGATGATGTTGACGGCGCCCTCCGGTCCCATCACCGAGATCTCAGCGAGAGGCCACGCCACGATGAGGTCCGGCTGGTAGCCCTTGCCGCACATCACGTAGTAGCCGGCACCGTAGGCCTTGCGCATGATCACGGTGACCTTCGGCACCGTGGCCTCTGAGGTGGCGTAAAGCATCTTGGCCCCGTGGCGGATGATGCCTTCCTTCTCCACCTGTGAGCCGACGATGAAGCCGGGGACGTCCATCAGATACACGAGCGGGACGTTGAACGCGTCGCACATGCGGATGAATCGAGCGGCCTTGTCGGCGGAGTCGGAATCGAGGATGCCGCCCTTCTGCATCGGCTGGTTGGCCACAACGCCCACCGCGTGCCCGCCGGCCCGAGCGAACCCGACCACTATGTTCTTCGCCCACGCCGGCTTGATCTCGAACCACGAGTCGCGGTCGAACACCGCCTTGATCACGCGCTTCACGTCGTATGCGGCGCGTGGGTTGGTCGGGACGATCTTTTCGAGCCCGTCGACATCTCGATCGCCACTGTCGTCGGTGGCTCGGAATGGCGGCTCCTCGGTGTTGCTCGATGGCATGTACGACAAGAATCGCCTGACCATCGCGATGCAGTCGCGGTCGTCGTCGACCTCGTTGTCGCCCACACCCGACTCGTAGCAATGCACCTGCGATCCGCCCATGTCGTGGTCGGTCACGTCCTCGCCGGTCGCGGCCTTCACCAGGCGCGCCCCGCCCAGTGACATCGACGATGTTTCCTTGACCATCGGCACGAAGTCCGCGAGGCCTGGGATGTAGGCGGTGCCCGCCGAGCACGGGCCAAGCATGGCTGCGACCTGGGGGATGACGCCCGACATCACCACCTGGTCGTAGAAGAGGTAGCCGGTGCCCGCAAAAGTGGAGCCTGCGGCCTCCTGTATGCGGGCGCCTGCCGAGTCGAGGAGCCACACGATCGGCCGGCGATAGCGGAGCGCGAGCTCACGCACCCTCGCTGCTTTGAACTGCTCCCCCACCGCGCCCATCGAACCCGCCATGACCGTGAAGTCGTAGGCGATGACCCACACCTCGCGGCCTTCGACCTCGCCGTGGCCTGTGACCACGCCATCCGCGGGCGTGCCGTCGACATCCGGATCGCCTCCACGCACCGCCTGTTGCGAGGCGAGCAGGCCGAACTCGACGAAGGTGTCCTTGTCGAAGAGGAGGTCAATCCGTTCGCGCACGGTGAGCTTGCCGCGCTCGTGCTGCTTGGCGATCTTCTCCTTGCCGCCCATCGCCAGGTTCTTCTGGCGCCGCGCCTTGAGGTCCGAGATCCTGGACGAGTAGTCGTCGCTCACGGGCGTGATCCTCCCACAAGGAGATCCTCACGCTTGCCCCAGCGATCGAGGAACCGGTAGAAGTTCCGGCGCGAGAGACGATCCCGCTCTGCGGAGGCGGTCGTCTCCCACAGTCGATGCTGGTATCTCTCGATCGGCAGGCCAGGAACGACGACCGCGCGTCCGCCCTTGTCTCTAAGCCGGAAGCTGAAGTCGATGTCGGCGATGCGGTAGAAGCGGAACTTCGGGTCGAACCCCTGCACCGCCAGGGCGTCCGCGCGCCGGAAAGCCATGCAGTAAGCCTCGATCGCATCGACGTCGGGACCGGCGTCCTCCTCGAACTCCTTCAGCGTGCCCTTGCCCCGGATGCCGAAGGGGCCGGCGACCACGACTGTCGGGTCGCTCAGCACTTCGATCAGCGGCGAGACCGCGTCGCCGGTGAGCTCGATGCCTGGATCGAAGAGCACGCAGATGTCCCCAGTGGCCGCTTCGATGCCGGCGTTGACGGCGGTGGCAAAGCCGAGGGGCGGATCCAGCCTCAAGGAGCGCAGCCTGTACGCGGCGCGCGTGTGCAGCCAGCCGGCCATCCGGGTGTCGCCCGAGTTGTCGACCACGATGGCCTCGAAGTCCGCTTTGCAGTGGGTGAACACGGACAGCAG
>DATCPW010000216.1:0-4637 GCA_036569865.1 Candidatus Dormiibacterota bacterium | reverse complement strand
CGGGTTGTAGCCCCATTCAGGTCCGGGATACCTCACGTAATCCATGTGCAACCCGTCGACGTCGTAGTTGATCGCGACGTCCATGAAGATCTTGTGCGTGTAGGCGAGCACATCGGGCACCCCCGGATCCAGGAACCCACTCTTGGTTCCGGTGTTCGAGAGGTTGCCCCACTGCTTGTTGTAATGCGAGTACACGAAGCCGGAATCCCCGGTGAAGAAAGTGTTGAGCCAGGCGTGCACCTCGATGCGCGGCGTTGACGCGTGCGCCAGCTGGATGACGTACGCGAGCGGGTCGAACCCGGGCGGGCCCTGGATGTCCGTTGCACGCGGCTCGTCGGCCAGGTTGAAGTACGCATCGCCACGCTTGCGGACCTGAACGACCAGGGCGTTCAGGTTTCCGCGATGCGCATCCGCCACCAGCTTCTCCACCTGCAAGGGCGACTTCATCCCGTCGTGAAACGCGTCCACCCACAGCGCGCGGTACTGGGGCGGACCCAGGACGATTGGACTGGCGATCGGGCTTGGGGTCGGAGATTCGCCAGGCGAGACCGTCGCGATTGCGCTGGGCGATTGAGAAGTGCAACCGATCATCAGGCCGGCCAAGATGGCCGCGCTCGATGTTGACCACCGCGCCGGCCTCGCCCTACGAATAGGCCCTTTCAATTGCATCAGGCACTGGCAAGCAGCACATGGTTCCTTCCTTTGGTCACGATCCGGCCGGGATGGTCTTTGCGCAATGTCGCGACCGCGTCATCCATGATGGCTTGACGGCGAAAATCGTCCATTCCTTCAATACGCGCCGCGCAATCCACCCAGCTCATGAAGCTGGTCACGAGCTGCTCGGCCGATTCCCATAAAACCTCTTCCTCGACCAGCTCGACCGTCGCCGACTTGAATCCCGCGTCCCGCGCCTCCTGCTTGAAAGCAACCGCGTCCTCGACCGTCGCGCGCGTCGGCGCCTGGTCGACCGCCGCCGCGGCCGGCGGCAGCCATCTGTCGATCACCGAATCGAGCTGGATCCAGACTGTCTCCCCGCGGCTGCCAATCGGCACGCTCGCCGCAAGCCTTCCTTGCGGTCGCAGGACCCGCCGAGCTTCCCTCAGGGCACGAGGGAGGTCAGACGCAAACTGGAACCCGTGACCGCATATGACTGCGTCGAAATAACCGTCATCGAATGTGAGCTGCTCGATGTCCATCAGCTCAAAGCGCGCCGAGGGGACGTGCATCGACTGCGCGAGCTCGATCATCCCAGGAGCGAGGTCGGCACCGATCACCTGGCCATCGGGCGAGACTGCGGCCGCCAGGCGGCGGGTGAGCGTGCCGGGCCCGCACGCGAGATCGAGGATCCGCATGCCGGGACGTGCGTCGAGGGTTTCGAGAGCGCGCATCCTTCCAGCCGACTCGCCGCGGGACATGATGTCCTCCAGGCGGCGTTGATAGGCGAGCGCGTGCCGGCTGAACACCGGCGGAAAAAGCTCTTTCGATTTCACCCGCTCAGTTCTTTCCATTGCTGCTCGAGCCAGGCCGCGGCCCCGATCGCAACGCTGTTCGTCCGGCCGACCACTTGGATTCCGACCGGCATGCCGCGCACCGGCGCCGGCAGCGAGACCACCGGCTGGCCTGTTGCGTTGAGCGGACGCGTGTAGCGCGTGATCGGCTCGCGCGACTCGGTGCTGGCGCTTATGGGCGGCGCCACGATTGCCGTCGCAGGCAAGACCAAAGCGTCAATACCGTCCATCGACTCCATCGCCTCGGCACGCAACTCGGGCAATGCGGCCATCGCCTCGGCGTAGTCGACTGCCAGGATCTCCAGCCCCCGCCGAAGATGGCCAAGCACGTCTGCTCCGTATTTCTCAGGGAACTCGGCGACCCAACGTCGGTGGTAGGCACTTGCCTCGACCTGCAGAACGGTCAGGCTCAACCTGTAGAGAAGCTCGCGACTGACGAAGCTCACCTCAGGGAGATCGGCGGATACAAGCTTCCATGCTCGCGCGGTTTCCTCATCGAGGTCCGCCACCCAACCGGCAGGAACTGCAAGCCGCGGCTCGCGCATGGGCTCGTCGGGCATCTCCTCGCCCGACATCATCGAGTAGGCGCGTGCAGCCCCCATCACGTCGGACGCGAGCGGGCCGAGGGTGTCAAGCGAGCGGCTGAGCGGAATCACGCCAGTCATGTCGATGCTGCCCAGCGCCGGTTTGAAACCGACGACGCCGCAGAACGATGCCGGGATCCGGATGGAGCCACCCGTGTCGCTGCCGACTGCCCAGTCGCACATGCCCGCAGCCACCGCCACCGCCGACCCGCCCGACGAGCCTCCCGCCACTCGCTCGATGTCGTGTGGATTGCGCACCGCGCCGTAATGCGGATTGACGCTCGTCACTCCGTACGCGAACTCATGAAGGTTCGCCTTGCCGACGATCACACATCCTTCTTGCCGCAGGCGCTTGATCACAGGAGCGTCCTCGGTCGCCGGCTCGCGAGGTAGGATCACCCCGCCCGCGGTCGTGACCATACCGGCGACGTCGACGAGGTCTTTGACCGCTACGACCGTGCCGGTGCCGTCCTCCGATGACACGGAGATGAAAGCGTTCAGATTTGCTCGCTCGAGGATGCGGCGGCGGGCCTTTTCGAGTTCCATCGCGCCAATTCTGCCAGTCGGCGAGTTATCCTCCCTCGCGATGCCTCAGACCGCCGGTGTGATCAACCCAGCCGTCGCCTGGAGCAAGGTGGAGGTGCTGACCGCCTATCAGCGCCTCACCGGCGAGATCCAGATGCGTGTGCGCCTTCGCGAGACGATCAACGACCCCGAGCCGTACTTTCATCTCAGGAACGTCAGCGCCGAGCCGCTGCTGCCGGGGGCCGTGGCTCTGAACGGAGTGCCGGAAGGCTTGTTCAGCAAGGCGCTCATCGGTGGAATCCGGACGATCGAGCCCGAGCCGGCGCCACCCGACCAGCTGGAGGTGACGCGGCGCTACGCGATGGTCCAGGCTGGCAGCTTCATGGTCGCCGGCGCCGCGGAATTTGCGAAAGCGCTGGAACCCAAGATGCACGCCGAGGTGCTGCTGAAGAATCCGTTCTTCTCGCTTGTCGATGTCACCGTCACGATCATCGGAGTCGCGGGCAAGAGCTGGTCCCAACCGATCATGTGGGTCAACCGGGCCCATATGTTGGCGCTGTACCTGGGCTAGGGCTTAGCCCCGAACACTCCTCTCAGTCGAGCCCAGAGCACCGAGAACAGCAGGCCGAACGCGTTCACCGGCTTTGACGTAACTGGAGCTGCCGCCGCCACCGGCACGGCGCCCGGCCCTGATGGCGTTGCCGCCTCGCCGCCGCCCGCGCCCGGCTCAGCCGCTTCGACATTGGCCTTGATGCAGGCCGCCATGTGGTTGACGATGCGGCGCGAGACGTCCTCCATGACGCCCCGTCCGAACTGGGCGACGCGGCCGGCGACGTTGTAGTCGGTGACGATCTTGACCACCGAGCCCGAGCCATCGGCCTCGACAGTCATCCGCGCGCTGGCGCGGGCGGAGCCCGGCCCCGTGGTCTCTCGACCCTCGGCTTCGAGCGTGGCCGCATGGTTGGCATCGTCCCGGTTCATGATTCGCGCCGTGCCGCTGTAGGCAACTGTGATCGGCCCGACCTTGATCTTGACCTTGCCTTTGAAGGTGGTCGGATCGACCACCTCGGAAAGCTCGGCTCCTGGCACGCAGCCGACAATCTTGTTGACATCGAGGAGGTACGCGAATACGCGGGAGGGAGGTGCGCCCACCGTGAACGAATTTTCTAGTTGCATTTCGCCGCTAAAAGTAGCGCAATAGACAGGTACGCCTTCGGCCAGCTCACGAGGGCATGAGGTCCGCCTGCCGCCCGCACGGTTGAAACAGTTCAAATTGCCGGACTGCGCCGGCCCGTTTCAGGACAGATTTCGGCGCCAGGGGTGGCGCCGCCACCGCGTTAGGGAGGAGTCGTATGAAGCACAAGGTCGCGACCACCGTCAACGGCCAGCGGCGCGAGCATGAGGTCGAGCCTCGACTCCTGCTCGTGCACTATCTCCGCGACGTCGTCGGTCTGACCGGCACCCACATCGGCTGCGACACCAGCCAGTGCGGCGCCTGCACCGTCACCGTCGACGGCAAGGCTGTGAAGAGCTGCACCATGTTCGCGGTTCAGGCCGAAGGCAGGAACATCACGACGATCGAGGGGATGGCGGCCAAGGACGGCACGCTGCATCCGCTGCAGCAGGCGTTCTGGGACGAGCATGGCCTGCAGTGCGGCTTCTGCACCCCCGGCTTCATCATGGCGGCCTCCTACCTCCTCTCTCAGAACCCGAACCCCACCGAGGACGAGATTCGCCGGGGCCTCGAGGGAAACCTGTGCCGGTGCACGGGCTACGTGAACATCGTCAAGTCGGTCCAGTCGGCGGCGAAGGCGATGAACGGTAAGGCCAAGCACCCGACCACGGCTGCAGCGACCACGGGAGGGGAGTAGACATGTCTGTTTCCCAGATGGTCGGCGCCAAGATTCACCGTCGCGAAGACCCGCGTTTGATCACCGGCCACGGCCGCTACACCGATGACCTCACCCGACCCGGCCTCGTGCACATGGCCGTTGTTCGTAGCCCTCACGCTCACGCTCGC
>DATCPW010000215.1:0-11030 GCA_036569865.1 Candidatus Dormiibacterota bacterium | reverse complement strand
AGCCTCTAGGTGCTCGATCACCGACATGCGCTCTTCTTCGACGGCGACCGTGGGTCGCCGCGCGCGCGAAACGACCCTGTCTAGAAGGGCCACGAGAGGCTCAGCTCTTGGGAGAGGTGGCCTCGGACTGCGAGCCCGCGGCGCCGGAGCTCTCCGAAGAGGCAGGCTGTGCGGGCGGTGGCGGTGTGGCAGGTGTCGGGGCCGTCGCCTGGACTGTCGAGGTCATCTCGTTGGTGATCTCCGTGGTGGCCTTGCGAAACTCACGCATTGCCTTGCCGACAGCACCGCCAAGCTCGGGCAGCCGCCCTGGGCCAAAGATGATGAGCACGATGACCAGGAGGCCGACGATGTAGAACCAGTGGAATTGCATCTCGAGTGGATTATAGACCGGGTACCCTCGGGGCCCCGAACGAGGCGGATTAGGTCGAATTGCCGACCTGGATCGTGATCGAGGTGATCCGGTCGGTCGGCCCGGTCAACAGCTCCGCAAAGCCCAGGCCTTTGACCACGGTGCCGAAGCGGTTGTAGACCGCGGTCGGGCCCGTTCCCGGCCAGGCCGCGCGCTGGATGAAGAACTGGCTGCCGTTGACCGGGTAGCCGACCGGGCGGGCCATACCCACCGCTCCAAGCCCCCAGGCCGGGCTGGTGTTGGGTTCGTCGGGCAGCGTGTAGCCAGGGCCTCCCCGCCCATCACCTGTCGGGTCGCCGTTCTGGACCACCCAGTCCTCCGTCTTGAACGCCATCCCGTCGTAATAGCCGCTGAGCGCCAGAACGATGAAGTTGTTGACGGTCACCGGCGCAACCGTCGGATACAGCTGGATCGTTATCGGGCCCTTGGTCGTGTTGACAGTCGCCTGGTAAGTGTGGCTTGGCAATATGCAGATCGGCTGCGGCCCGATGAAGTGATATGTGCTTGTACGCGTCGAGGTGATGCAGTTGGCGAGGGCAGATGGCCTCGGCGACTTCAGCGCATCGGAGATTGCGAGGCCAGAGGCCAGGATCGCCGCGATCACGATGCCGGAGATCAGCAACGGCCTCCATGGGCGACTCTGCCACCGCGGCGGCAGGTCGACCGCATCGTCCACTGGTGTGGCGATTAGCCGGCGCGCAGGGACTTTGGCCTTGCTCACTTCTTGACCGCCGCCTCCGCGATGGCTGAGACCAGGCCGTGAGTCGTGTATTCGCGGGCGGTGATGCTGACCTGCAGGCCGAGCTTGCGAGCTGTATCCGCGGTGACCGGGCCCATGCAAGCGATTTCGGCGTCGCCGAGCACTGCTGGCAGGCGATCGTCAGGGAACGCGCGCACGAAGTTGGCGACCGTGGACGAGCTGGTGAACGTGATCACGTCGACGCCTTCTGCGTTGAACAGTCGGAGCAGCGCTTCGCTCGCCCCCGCGGGGCGCATCGCACGGTAGACGGGCAGGATCTCAACTTCGGCACCTTTTTTGGCGAGAAGCGATGGTAATGCGTCGCGAGCCACCTCTGCACGCGGGACCAAAACCCGCATGCCCTCCATCTCCCAACCCTCGAGCGCCTTCGCCAATCCTTCTGCCGTGTACTCCGACGTTACGAGCTCCGGCCTCAGCCCTCGAGCCTCGAGCGATTCGGCGGTCTCCTGGCCGATGGCGCAGAGCTTTGACGGATGGAGCGCTCTGGCGTCGCCACCGGTTTCGAGCAGCATCCGGAAGAAGATGTCGACAGCGTTCGCCGACGCGAAGATCACCAGTGCCGTCTTGCTCAGGCGGGCGATCGCGCTGCGAACTCGCTCGTCGGTAGGCATGGCGCTGATCTCGATGGTCGGAATCTCGATCACGGCAGCGCCGAGGTCAACGAGCTCGCGACGAAAGGGATCGACCTGGTGGCGCGCGCGGGTGATCAGGATGCGGTGACCGTGGAGCGGGCGCTTGGACAGCGTGTCGAGCCGCTCAGCCATCTCAACCCCCGGGCCAAGGACCAGCAGCGCGTCCCCCCTGAGGCCATACGTCGCCGCCTTGCGCGCGAGCTCGCCGAGAGGAGCGCTGACGCGGTGCTGCCCCGGCTGGCCGGGGTTGAGGATCAGCGCGGCAGGGGTCTCAGGCGTCCTCCCGTCCGCCATCAACGCCGTGATGCCCGATTCCCACCAGCCGGAGGCAAGGCGCAGCACGACGGTCTCGGCGCCCTTGACCAGCCCGAAGCCGATCGACGCCGACTGGCCTTCGATCGTCAACGGGATCCCGCTCATCACCGGGGCGGCCAGCTCGACGATGAGCCCGGGAACAGCTTCGAAGTCGATCTCCGCGCGCTCCAGCTTCTCCGCGATGTCGCTGCCATTGGAAAAGGCGTAAGGGTTGCCGGGGAAGAGCACCGTCACCCTGCGACCTGTGCGTGCGAGACGCACTATCTCCTCCGCCGATTCGAGGGGCCCGATATCCGCGCTCGCGGAAGCAAGGTGGAGGAGCGCCGCACCGCAACCATCGCAGCAACGGATGATTTCGGCGTCTTTGATCGCCTCAACCGCTTGAACGGTAGCCAGGCCAGGATGCCCGGGACCGATTCCTACCAACCTGACTCTGCTCATGAGTCCACCAACGCTCGGAGCACAGAGACAGGTTAGAGCTTTCGAGATACCACGTAGGTGGTGAGCGCCGCCAGCGCCACCTGGGCTTCACCTGCACCCAAAGTCTCCAGCTGCCGTCGCGCTTCTGAGGCCCGCTCGCGCGCGAGCTCGAGGGCTCGCCCAGGCCCACCGCTCGCGCGCACGAGCTCGACAACCTCGTGCGCTTCCTTCCCGGTCAGCTCGCGGTGCGATTCGAGAAGATGCCGCAGCTTGCCGGCAACGGTGGCGTCTTCCAGAGCCATCATTAAAGGAAGAGTCGCGAAACCCTCCTCGATGTCGTGACCAATCGGCTTGCCGATCTCGTCCTCGTTGCCTTCGTAATCGAGAACGTCATCAGCAATCTGAAACGCGAGACCCAAAAGTCGCCCATAAGCGCGGATGGCCGAGCGCTTCTCACCTTCCAGGCCGCCCAGGAGGGCGCCGACGTCGCAGCATGCGGCAAGTAGCGTCGCGGTCTTCGCCTCAATACGGCGCATGTACTCATCGACGCCGGTGTCATAGCGATGCCTGATCGCCTGCTGCCTCACCTCGCCGGCGCAAATGTCCATGACGGCCCGCGCGAGGATCGCAACCGCCTCTGGCGATTGCGTGAAAGCGGCCTGCTCATACGCCTTGGCGAAATAAAAGTCGCCGACCACGATTGCCGCCTCGTCGCCAAGCTTCGCGGCGACCGTCGGGCGGCCGCGCCTCACCTCGGCCCGGTCGATCACATCGTCGTGGACGAGAGTCGCGGCATGGACGAGCTCGACGGCGATGGCGGCCGGAGTCAACTTTCCAAGGTCGTAGTTGCCGCATCTGGCGGCCAGGAGGACGAGCGCCGGGCGAATGCGCTTGCCGCCCGCCGCGAAAAGGTCCGCCATCGGCGCCGATACCACGTCGGGGTCGCGCTCGATCAGCGTACGAAGGCCTGCCTCGATGGTTTCGAGATCAGCCGTGACCGGGCCGAAAATGGCGTGAGGCGGCGGAGCGCTACCCACCCTTTACAGACAGCCGGTAACCCAGGCCCGGCACCGCCTCGATGCTCACGCCTGGGCTGGCCAGGTCCGACAGCTTGCGCCGCAGACGTTGCACATGTGGATCGACCGAGTGGTCGTCGAGGTCGTGCGGGTAACCCCACACCTTGTCGCGAAGCTGCGCGCGTGTGAGAACCCGCTCGGGGTTGGCCGCCATCACCGCCAGGAGGTTGAACTCGGTCATCGTCAGCGTGATCTCCTCATTACCAACCCTGACGCGGCGCGCCGCATTGTCGATCTGAAGAGCGCCGACCGTGAGGATTCCCTCCCTCCCTGGGCCAGCCTCGGTCAACGCCGAGCGCCTCAGGTGAGCGTTGATCCGTGCTGCCAGGATGCGGGAGTCGAACGGTTTGGTGATGTAGTCATCGGCTCCCACCTCGAGACCGACCACCTCATCGGTCTTGGTGGAGCGTCCCGTGAGCATGACCATCGGGCTCATCACGCCCTGCCGTCTCAGCTCGAGGATGACCTCGGTGCCGCTGATGTCCGGCAACACCCAGTCGACCAGTACCAGGTCGGGACGACCCCCGGTGCCGAGCTCGATCGCCTGGGCGCCATTGGCGGCTTCGAGGACTTCGTGCCCCTGTAGCCGGCACACCTCAGCGATCAGGGTTCTGACGTCGGGATCGTCCTCGATGACCAGGATGCGGTGCTTGCGCCGGCCGGGGATCGAGGTCAGTTGTGCGCCGGAGGTGCGAATCCAACCCTGCGCGACTCGCGCGCCGAGCGCTTGGAGCGCCTCATCAGGAGGACCCGCTTCTCCCCTCCATCGATCACATCGGCCAGCTCCCAGCCCTCCACCGCCGCGGTCTGAAGGACCTTGACCAGGGTCGTTCCATCCGCCACTTGCGCCAGGGTCAGAACCTCGGTCGAGTACTCCCATTCGCGCGCGGGCATGCCCACGGAAGGCACATGGGCGCTTGGCGCCGCGCCGTCGGACGGCTGCTCGGGCTCGTCGGGGTCTTCGTCAGGGTCTTCTTCATCGCGCATAGGCACAGTGAAAACGATTGTAGGTGGCCCGGAGTACCCCCGGCGGGGGTCGAACCCGCGCTGGACCGGGTTTAAGCCGGCTGCCTCTGCCATTGGGCTACGGGGGCAGGATCAATTGTGAGCGAGCAACCGGCGACCAGGCTGGAACTGAGGATCGCTCGCCGGTTACTTCGGATAGTCGAAGAATCCCTTGCCCGTCTTGCGGCCTAGGTGGCCTTCCTCCACCAGCTTCCTCAACAGCTCAGGCGCGTCAGGTCCTTCGCCTTGTCGGTGACGATCCTTCATAGCCCCATAAAAGATGTCGAGGCCGCTGAAATCGAGAAGGTGGAATGGACCCATCGGCCAGTTGAGGCCTTTCTGCACCGCCGTGTCGATGTCCTCCGCGCTCGCGTAGCCGCCCTCGAGGAGGCGCAGAGCCTCCTCGGATGCCGCGAAGAGGATGCGGTTGACGATGAAGCCCCAGATCTCCTTTTGCAGAAGCACCGGAGTGCGATCGATGCTGCGCACGAACTCCATCGCCGTCTCGACTGTGGCCTCGGATGTCTTGGGGCCGCGCACGACCTCGCAGAGCTGCATGACGGTGACCGGGTGGAAGAAGTGCATGTTGCAGCAGAGCTCCGGACGCCCGGTGAAGTCGGCGAGCCGGCTGATCGCGATCGTGCTGGAGTTGCTCGCGAGGATCGCGTCCTTGCCTGCGTGCTGGCCGAGGGTCTTGAACACGCCCTGCTTGACGTCGAAGTCTTCGACGACGGCTTCGATGATCAGGTCGGCGTGGCCGGCAGCGCTCGCGAGGTTGCTGCTTTCCTTGATTCGCTCCAGAGCCTTCGACGCCGCCTCCTGTGTCAACCGTCCCTTTTCCACCGACCGGTCGAGGAGCCGCGTGTTCTGAGCGCGGGCTCGTTCGAGCTGGCTTTCGACTGAGTCGGCGAGGGTTACGTCGTACCGACCGCTCAGTGCGGTCTGCAATGCGATCTGGGAGCCCATGGTTCCTGCGCCGACCACCAACACACGCTTCAATTCATGCATGCGGGTGAGCATGCATGAATTCGAGGCCGCGGCGCAGGCTGCCGTCGACTCGATCCCCGACGAATTCCTCACCTACCTGGTGAACACGGTCTTTGTGATCGAGGAGTCGTCCCCCGAAGGGCTTATGGGCCTGTACGAGGGAGCCACCGCCCTGGCCGGGCTGGGCATGCCCGAGCGAATCACCCTTTACAAGCGCTCGCACGAGCGTGGGGCAGAGTCGATCGACGAGCTGGTCGAGGAGGTCCGCAGGACGATTCTGCACGAGGTCGGCCATCACTTCGGGATGGAGGAAGAGGACCTCCCGTACTAGCGAAGAGTCCAGAACGCGCGGTCCCACAGGATCAGCGGGTCGCCCGCACCCGCGACCGCAGCGTCGACTTGGCCCAGGCAGATGTCGTGGTCGCCGGCCGGATGAGTCGCCAGCAGGCTGCACTCGAGCCACGCCACACACCCTTCGATGAGAGGGATGCCGTTGGTCCCCAGTCTGTGGGGTATCTCCCGCCAGGACTCGTCGATGGCAGGCGCGCGACCTGCGAAGCGATCGGCGATGAACTCTTGGGTGCGGGTCAGGACGCTGACGTTGAAAGCCATCCCCTCGAGGACCGCTGCTCGAGTGGTGGCCTCGCGCTCCAGGCCGACCATCACCATCGGGGGGTCGACTGAGATGGAAACCAGGCTGCTGGCGGTGAGCCCGCGGTATCCAGCCCCATATCGGGCGCTGACCACCACCACGCCCGAGGGGAGGCGCGCCATGACGTCCCGGAAGTCCTGCGTTGTCAAACCGCCTGTAGCCTAACCCTCAGCTGGCGGACGGCCTGCGCTCCGGGATAGAGCGACCGCGCAGGTAAAATCGACCACGGATCCGAGGCGACGTAGCCAAGTGGCAAGGCAGAGGTCTGCAAAACCTCCATCCCCAGTTCGATTCTGGGCGTCGCCTCCAACTTTCTGAATGCGCGTCAGCCCGTCCGTCGGTATTGAGTCGTAGCTGCGAAATACAACTCGCCGCCGATGCGTTTCAGAGAACGGACCTGTTTCCCCATGGCCAGGGGGAGGGTTAAGTTAAAGGGGTCAGGCGGTTAGGTGCTGTCGAAAGACCGCCTCAGTCGCCTGGCCCCTTTCGTTTGGAATCAATCGATTATCAGTACTTGGTCGGGTTGGACAAAACGCTCGGCTTGGGACCCATTCCCCGCACCAGAATCAGCCCCGCGATCGCCGACACGACGATCGCAATCCGAAGGACGTTGCGCACTGGTTCTCCACCTCCCTGGGCCGAATTTTGTAGCTCTCTGAGCCCACAGGTAGAACGACCCAGCCGAAAGGCCAGTTACGCGCCCTCTCTGATCGAGAGTGGCAGTTGATAGACTCGGGTCAATACTCAGCGAGGAGAAGGCGCATGGGCTTGGCCCAGATCAAGATGCCCCAGCTCGGCGAGTCGGTGACCGAGGGCACGGTCGAAAAGTGGCTCAAGAGCGAGGGTGACTTCGTCAAGCGCGACGAGCCCATCGTCGAGGTCGTCACCGACAAGGTCAACGCCGAGATCCCCTCCCCCTTCGAAGGCAAGCTCGTCAAGATCGCGGTCAAAGAGGGCGAGACGGTCCGAGTGGGCGCGGTCATCGCCCAGATCGAGACAGCAGGTGGCGCCGCCGCCGCAGCCCCCTCAGCTCCCGCCACGGAACCTGCTACTCAGACAAAGGAATCGGCTGCGCCGCACCCGGAGGTGCCTGAGGCACCCGCACCTCGCGAGGGCGTGACCGCCGAGGCGGCGACTGCCGCTCCGACACCTGCCGCTCCAACGCCCGCTGCGTCAAGCGACAACGGAGGCGCCGACCGAGCTCGGCTTTCGCCCGCCGTCCGAAAGCTGGCCGCCGAACACGGCATCGACGCGACTGCTCTCCGAGGCAGCGGAATGGGAGGGCGGGTGACGCGCGACGACGTGCTCGCCGCCGTGGAAGGCGGAGGTGCCGCTCCGGCCACCGCTCCTGTTGCCCCCGCTCGATCTGCCCCTCGCCCAGCGCGGACCGACGGCGCGCGCGAAGAGGTGGTGAAGCTGGGTTCGATGCGAAAGGCGATCGCCGAGCACATGGTCAGGAGCCTTGCCACCTCACCCCACGCATGGACCCTTCAGGAGGTCGACGTCACCAACCTGGTTCGTTATCGCGCGCTGGAGAAGGAAGGTTTTCAGGCGCGGCACGGCGTATCGCTGACTTACCTGCCGTTCGTCGTCCAGATCGTGTGCGATGCGATCAAGCAGTTTCCCTGGCTCAACTCAACGTGGAGCGATGAGGGTGTCGTGCTGAAGCACTACATCAACATGGGCATCGCGGTCTCCATCTCTGACGGCCTCATCGTCCCCGTCCTGAAGGACGCCGACCAGCTTGGCTTCACGGAGCTCGTTCGCTCGATCAACGACCTGGTCGAACGCGCTCGCACTAAGCAGCTCAAGCCGGACGATGTCCAGGGCGGCACTTTCACCCTTAACAACACGGGCTCGACCGGCTCGGTTGCCAGCCAGCCGATCATCAATCAGCCCCAGGCGGCCATCCTGACCACCGAATCCATCGTCAAGCGCCCAGTGGTGATCGGCGACGGGATTGCGGTTAGAGACATGATGAACATGTGCCTCAGCTTCGATCATCGCATCATCGACGGGATGATGGCCGGCCAATTCCTCGGCACGATCAAGAAGGGTCTGGAGGAATGGACCGCCGCGAGCATCCAGCTGTGAGCACCGGCGGCGCCCCATTGACACGCGCGCCCATCCCTTCATGGATCCGCATCCGTGTGACCGAGGGAGAGAACTTCAAGGAGCTCAAGCAGATAGTCAAGGGGAGCCGCCTCCACACGGTCTGCGAGGAGGCGCGCTGCCCGAACATCTTCGATTGCTGGAACCGCCGGACAGCGACTTTCATGATCCTCGGCGACGTTTGCACCCGGGCTTGCCGGTTCTGCGCGGTCACATCGGGTAGGCCCACCGAGCTCGATCTGGGCGAGCCCCTGCGTGTCGCCGAATCGGTCGCCGAGCTCGGCCTCCGCCACGCAGTCATCACCTCAGTCGACAGGGACGACCTCAAGGATGGCGGGGCAGGCATTTTCGCCCGCACCATTCGGGCGATCCGCCGCCGCAGCCCCGGCACGACCATCGAGGTGCTGACACCTGACTTCCAGGGGGACCTGGAATCCGTGCAGACCGTTGTCGACGCCGGGCCCGACATCTTCAACCACAACACCGAAACCGTTCCTCGCCTGTACGCGCGGATCCGGCCAAAAGCTGTTTATGCGAACAGCCTCGCCCTGTTGAGGCACGTCAAGGCATCGGCCCCGCAAATGGTCACGAAGTCCGGCTTGATGGTCGGTCTTGGGGAAACAGAGGGCGAGCTGCTCGAAGTCTTTCGCAACATGCGCGCTCATGACATCGACGTCCTGACGGTCGGCCAGTACCTGCGGCCGACCAAGAGCCACGCAGAGGTCGTCAGGTATTACAAGCCCGAGGAGTTCGCGCGGCTGAAGGGCCTCGCGCTCGAGATGGGCTTTGGACACGTTGAAGCAGGACCGCTGGTCAGATCCTCATACCACGCAGATGAGCAAGTCCCAGAACGTAAGAGCCTGCTGGCTGGGTAGCACTCCCTATCAGGAGGCCTGGGACCTCCAGGCGGAGATCGTCTCCGCCGTCAGAGACGGGACCGAGCCCGACACGCTGCTGCTGCTGGATCACCCACACGTGTTCACCATGGGTAAGGCGGCCAGCGCCGGCGACCTTCTATGGGATGACGGCGAGAGGTCGCGCCGCCACGTCGACGTGATCTGGTCCGACCGTGGCGGTGAGGCGACCTACCACGGCCCTGGCCAGCTGGTGGGGTACCCAATCATCGACCTGGCGCACTTCGAGCTCACGATCCCTGCGTACATCCAGAAGCTCGAGCAATCGCTGATCGAATTTCTGCGCGAGCTCGGTGTCGAATCGGAGCCTGGCGAGCGCGGCCTGACGGGAGTCTGGTCCCAGGGTGAGAAGGTGGCCGCCATCGGCATCAAGCTCAACCGCTCGGTGGTGAGCCATGGGTTCGGGTTGAATCTCACCAGCGACCTCGAGTACTTCGACGGCATAGTTCCATGCGGACACGCCGACAAGCGTCCGACGTCCGTCGAGGCGCTGACCGGGCGACGAATCGATACCTCCACCGCGGCCCGCGAATACACCAGGCACTTCGCCGATGTCTTCGGGGCGGGGGCCGAATGGACCTCTGCCGAATCCCTTCTTGCCGCCACGCGCCGATAACTCTGAAGGTCGCTCCCGCGAGCCTATAATCCGCCCACCATAGCGCCCGGGTGATCAATGCTGGCACTAGCTTTTTCCCTCTCGGACAACCTTCCGGGCTGGCTGCAGGAACCGAGTTGGTGGCGGCCTCTCACCCATTTCGTGCAGGAATTCGTACACCAGCACCAATCGAGCGGCCTTTTCCTGGTGATCTTCCTGGAGGAGCTGGGCGTGCCGTTGCCGGCGCCCGGTGACTTCGCAATCATGTACGGGGGCTACCTAACGACCACCGGCGCCATCCCCTACCCGCTGGCCTATCTCGCCGTCGTATCGGGAGCGGTGCTCGGCAGCGCTTGCAACCTGACCATCAGCCGCAAGTACGGCCGTCCGTTCGTACAGCGTTTCGGCAAGTACGTCGGCGTTACGGAGGCAAGGCTGCTGCGCGCTGAAGGGCTTTTCAAGCGATTGGGCCCGTGGGCGATCATCGTCGGCCGCCACATTCCAGGCATGCGAATAGTTTTGTCAGCTTTATCGGGAATACTTGGGGTCCCTTACAGGGTTTTCATACCGTGCGTATTTGTATCAGCTCTGATCTGGGCCGCGATCTTTCTCGAGATCGGGCGTCGTGTAGGCCCGCGTATACGGGAGGTCTTTCTCGTATTCCCGGCACATCTGATTCCTTGGGTATTGCTGGGTTTGGGCTTGCTCGTGATCGGGTATCTGGGATATGAGCATGGTTTCAAACCGAAAGCCTGGAACAGACGCGCTGAAGAGCCCCGCTGAGCTCGTTCGCCTCGACACGGTCGAGATGGACGAGGACGACGAGATCCTTCCCGACTTCTCTGCAGAAGTCGATGGTAGGCGCGTCTGGGTCACGGCGGTCCTCGAGAGGACTGTCGTAATCGAGCCGGCGCCCGGCGAGCCCAAGGTGCTCGTCAACCGCAACCGCCTCATGGTCGACCCCGGCCAGCTCCGGGTCCGCCACCTGGCGAGCAAGGAAGCCGCCCGGCGCGGCCGCGAGGCTGCCCGCGCGCTTCGGATGCAAGAACACAGCTCAGCGGCGTAAAGCCCAGCCCTACGGGGTTGAGGGCCGGTATTGTTCTGGTAAAGTTGGCTGCTGCGCAAATTGTGTGTTGGTAGCCAATCGCAGCTT
>DATCPW010000214.1:0-3673 GCA_036569865.1 Candidatus Dormiibacterota bacterium | reverse complement strand
GCGAATCGGTGGTGGCTTTCCGCTTGCGCCGTCGCATCACCCCAACCGTACAGCGCCCGCAAACCTCAGCGCTTGATTCGTACCTGCACCTCGTCGCCGGTGGCGGTGACCTCGACGTCGCCTGCGCGCAAGCGCATTCCGGCCTCGAGCCGAGTGGCGACGATAGCGCCTTCGAAAACGAGCTCGTCGAAGCGTTCCCGGCCCTTGCCTCCCATTCGCACGACCACCCCTCCGGGGCTGCGCCAAACGCCGTTTCCCACGGCTTTGAAGTCGCTGGTTGTCAGATCTCCGATTTGATCCGGCGGCGCGGGCGGTGGTTCGACTTTGGGACGGTTCACGGGCTTGGCCGGCTTTTCTGAATCGGCCGCAGGCCGCGGTGACGGCTTGCGGAATCGCGCCTGCTCCAGCGACAGGCGCAGGAGCTCAGAGCCCTCCTCCTGCTCGAAAAAAGCTGAGGAGATGCGGCTTGCGTCTTTAGAACGCCGGATGCAGTTGGCGCAATCGGCGTCCGTCTCGACTCCGGAATAAGAGTCTGCCGCAAGGGTCTGGCCGCACAGCGTGGTGACGGGACCGCTGCGCGGGACTCGCGGGGTCAGGTGTATTCGTCCACCGCTCTTGCGACGAACCGACTCGAGCCGGATCCCGGACACGCTCACGGCTCGGACGATAGCGCTAAGTCAGCGCGGCGCGCGGCTTAGAGCAGCGACTCGATCGCCTTGACGACCTCCGGAGATTCTGGTTCGATCTTTGACCGGAACCGGCGCACGACACGTCCATCCTTGTCGACCAGGAATTTCTCGAAGTTCCACGCCACGTTGCCGGACTTGCCGGCGTCGTCGGGAAACTGGCTCAGGATCGCGTAGAGCGGATGCTGATTCCCGCCCTTCACGTCGAGCTTGGCGAACATCGGAAAGGTCACGCCGTAATTGACGTTGCAAAAATTCTGGATGTCTTCGGCGCTGCCGGGCTCCTGCCTGAAGAACTGGTTGGACGGGAAACCGAGCACCGTGAAGCCCCTTGCCGAGTAGCGATCCTGCAGCGCCTGAAGGCCACCGTACTGAGGTGTGAATCCACATTTGGAAGGGTGTTGACCGCGAGGACCACCTTGCCCGCATAAGCAGCGAGGCGGGCCGGCTTGCCGTTCAGCATCGGCAGCTCGATCTCGTGGATCGATGGTGCCAGGGTTTGACTCATGACTACTGGAATTGGAGCCTGATCGGCACTATTCCCGGCCTCGTCTGGCTGCGAGCACAAACGCCGCGAGGGTTACGACCGCGACAGCTGACAGAACGGCCGGCGCCCACGCGATGCCGAACCATCCGATCGCGATGCCAACCGCGGGTGGGATCACGCCGCCCCCCACCATCGTCGCCGGAAACATCCACGACGTGGCGCGCGAATCGCCTGGCCTCAGCTTGGCCAGCCACGCCAGGGCGGTCGGGAAGATGGGCGCGATGGCAAGCCCCGTGAGGACGTATGCGATAGGGGCGGCTTGTCCGTTCAGCGCCACGAGCAGAGCCACCGCTGCAATGGCGCAGCCTGAGATCACCACCGCCGAGGGAGGCACGCGATCGGGAACCAGCGCGCCCAGCAACCGTCCAATGGCCAGGGCCAGCCAGAAGCCAGACGTGATCGACGCAGCCTCGAGCGATCGAAGGCCTACAGATTCGAGGTGCGATGGCATCCACCCGCCGACGCCCGTCTCCACCCCGACATAGAAGATGAAACCGACAAGAAAGATGATGACCAGGACACTGCCTCGGCGTGGCGCCGCCGCGGTGTCACCATCGGGCTTGGAATTCCGGGCGGCCACCGGCAGTCGCCCCTGGATGCGGGATACGCCAGGGATCAGCGCCACCGCGAGCGCGGCCGCGCCCCCATACAGCGCAATCAGGTGGTCCTGGCCGAGTCTCGAGATCAGGATAGGGCCGGCGACCGAGCCGAAACCGTAAGCGCTGTTCAGCGCGTTCAGCAGCGCAGATCGACGGGGTCCCTCGCTGTGAGCCACGAGCTGGTTGAGGCCGAGGTCCAGGCCCCCAAAACCCAGCCCGACAACAAAGGCTCCCGCGAGGAACGTGGGCCAGGACGGCGCGAGGGCCACAGCGGCGCACCCCGCGGCGAGGCAGCCCGACGCCGCCCAGATGGCCACGCGGCCGGACACGCGTTCCATCCCCCACATCGAGACGAAAACGCCGATCAGCGCGCCGGCGAAGTGGGCGCTGAACACGCTGCCGGCCTGGGGCAGGCTTATGCCGAAGCGAAGAACAAGGTGTTCCAGCAACGGCCCGTAGGACGCCGCCAGCGCGCCTATCAGCAGAAAAAGCGCGGCGGTAGCTGCAAGGGCGGTCTTCGGCAGGATCACCCGGTCGCCATCGCGCGTACCTAGTGACCGCTCGACGGCTTGAGCCATCGCAACATGGTGACGGGAACAGCGACCAGGGTCAGTCCCGAGCCCGGCCCTATCATCGGCCTCGATGCCGATCAGGGTGCTGGCTTTCGATGGTGACGACACCCTTTGGCACAACGAGTCCCGCTTCAACCTCACGCAGGGCGAGCTGCGTGAGCTGGTTCGCCGGCACGTGCCCGACGCTGACGTGGACGGCCACCTGTTCGAGGTCGAGATGCGAAACCTTGGCCTGTACGGCTACGGGGTCAAGGCGTTCACCCTGTCGATGCTGGAGACCGCGATCCAGCTCACCGATGGACGGATTCCAGCGACGGACCTCCAGGTCATCCTCGGCTGGGGGAAACGAATGCTCACTGCGCCGACCGAGCTGCTCGAAGGGGTCGAGGAGGCGCTGCGCAACGCCAGCGAGGGCTATTCGTTGCTGTTGATCACCAAGGGCGACCTGTTCGACCAGGAAAGCAAGCTGGCGCGCTCTGGCCTGGGCGACCTGTTCGCAGGCGTCGAGATCCTGAGCGACAAGACAGCCGCCACCTACGGCTCATTGCTGAAGCGGCGCGGCATCGAGCCGGCAGACTTCGTGATGGTCGGCAACTCGCTCCGCTCCGACGTCGCGCCCGTGGTTGAGCTGGGCGCTCGGGCGGTGCACATCCCCTACCACGTCACCTGGAACCACGAGCACCTGCCAGACGAGGCGCTGCCGCGCGGAGGTTGGTACCGGCTTGGCAGTATCGGCGAGCTCGAAGCGCTTCTGGAGTCGATCGACCAGCCCGCCTCGTAGCGGACCCGGGAGGCGGCCAGAGACACGGTGTCGCCGGTCCGAGTTGCCTTAGACTCCGCTTGCACTGTCAACGATCGCATAACGAATCGGGAGGAACACGGATGAAACCATGGGCGGGTGTGGTGGCTATCGCAGCCCTGGCGGCGACAGCGTTAGCCGGAGTCTCTTGCGGCACGGCAACCGGGCCCAGCTCCAGCTGCGCCAAGACCTACAAGGTCGGTCTGGTGACCGACGTCGGCAAGCTTTCCGACAAGTCGTTCAACTTTGACTCCTTCAACGGGGTCCTCGATGCCCAGGCCGATTCCTCGCTCTGCGTCCAGGGCAAGGCAATCGAGTCCAGCGTTGAAGCCGACTACCCGAAGAACATCCAGACCTTCCTCGACGCCGGCTACGACATGATCGTGACCGTCGGGTTCAAGCTCGGCGACGCCACCATCAAGGCCGCCAAAGCCAACCCGAACGTCAAGTTCGCGATGGTCGACTTCGCC
>DATCPW010000213.1:0-5631 GCA_036569865.1 Candidatus Dormiibacterota bacterium | reverse complement strand
CTGCTCGGTGGCTTCGTAGCGCCTGACTGCAGCCTCGGCGAGCTTCTCGCGGAAGTCGCGAAGGTGCTCGATGAAACGCATGGTGGAGTCGAGGATCGGGAGCGTCTTGGCTTCCTCGCGCAACACGATCGCCGTGAATCCTTCGAGGTCGCCATCCCACTCCTTGACCAGGAGGAGCTCCTGGTAGCGCAGGCGGAGGCGGTTCTTCTCCATCTCGAACTCACCATCAAGGTCTTGCCAGTCGGTGATCTCGAGGGCCAGTCCTTGTGGCGTCCGGCCGAGCCTGCCGGTCAGCAGCGTCTGCTTGACCTGGCCGATGAACTCGAGCGGCTTGTCGGGCTTGACCACCGTGTAGATGCCATCGATGCTCTTCTGTTCCTCGAGGACCTGCCGCAAGAGCTCGGCCCCTCCGGCCGCCTCGAGCGCCGCCACCTTGAGGGCGGCCGGCGTGCCTGGGCGAACGCGGATGCCAAGCCGGCCGGCCTGGATCTCCTCGCCCGGAATGTCGGGGTTCCAGAGAGGGAGAACGTCGCCAGGGTTGGGCGTGCTCACTTATGCGGACCTAGAGGTTCGCCACAGGTTGGTTAGGCGTGAAATAGGAGTCACCTGAGTTCAAAAGGGGGTCCGCAGGCGGGACCAAGCACCCCAATGGGCAGGACTTACGTTAGCACAGGCTGCTTCTGTTAGATACCCACCGGTTTGACCCCCCTGAGCGGCGCGGCTTCTCGCGGGTGATGCAAGATTGACGACCATGTGGAAGAACCGTCTCAAGCCGTACGACATCCTGTCCGGTGAGGACGTCGAGGCGATCCACGAGCGGGCGATGACGATCCTCGAGGAGATCGGGGTCGACTTCGTGCATGACCGGCCTCGCGAGCTCTTTGGCGAGGCGGGGATGGCGATCGACGGCATGCGGGTTCGCTTCGACCGCGGCTTCATCATGGAGATGGCGGCGAAGACCCCGTCGACCTTCAATCTCCAGGCCAGGAATGCGGCCCGGACGGTGACCCTTGGCGGCAACAAGGTCGCTGCGGCGCGCTGGAAGAAGGTCCTCGAGGAGTACCCCGACCCCGGTATCGACCCCGGTATCGACGAGCAGCTGCGCGAGTTCATCACCAAGCGCAAAGGGGAGATCGGCGACGACTGACGCGCACGGCGCGCACGGCGCGGATGGACGGTTGGCCGCGCTGCTCGATGGCCTCGCGTCGGATCGGCCGGTCCCGGCCAGCGGTTCGGCGGCGGCTGCGGTCATCGCCATGTCGTCTGCCCTGCTCGAAAAAGTGGCGAGGCTATCCAGCGCGAAGTGGGCCAGCGCGGGCGCCGCATTCGAGGAGGCTCACGCGCTGAGACTTCGCGCCGAAGAGCTGGTCGAAGCCGACGCGAATTCGTACATGTCCTACGTCGAGGCTGTGCGATCGGCCAAAAACGTTCAGGGCAAGGCGCGGGAGCGCGTCATCGCCCCGGCCCGAGCTGCCACCATCGATGTGCCGCTCGCGATAGCTCGCCTCGCTGCCGAGGCTGTCGAGCTGGCGGATGCGTTGGCGGAAAAAGGCAATCCAAACCTGAGGGCCGACGCGATGGTGGCCGCCACTCTCGCTGCCGCGGCGGCGACGGCTGCGGCGAGACTGATTGCGGTCAACCTGTCAGGCGCTCGAGACCCACGTTCGACCGAGGCAGGCCGAATCGCGCGCGCCGCCACCGACAAGGCCGCGGCAATCGGCTCCTTAGAGGTTTATTAGGGTCGCCCGCGGGTTCGCTGCGTCGAGCTCTTTGATGACAGGGGCGAGAACCTCCGCGGGTGCGCCTTCACGTTCCTCGACAGGGCCGCGCCCCGGCTTTGGCGAGGTGGTACGCGACGCTGGCTCCGGTGATCCAACCCCCGACGACCACTGCCCTCGCGCGGTCCATTCGCGCCTAACTCTAGTCAGGAAGGGGGGCTTGCTTGGTTTCGGGAAGCAACAAGAGCAAGAACGCTCCCGCGACGGCGGCCACGCCGACCAGCCCGATGGCGCGGCCCAGCCCAATCGACGGCGACAGCAGACCGACCGCCTGAAGGCCAGCAACGCTGCCGACTGCGGCCGCCACCCCAACTGCCGCCTCGGCAGTTGCCCGCGCCCGCGTCGGGAACAGCTCGGCCGACCACGCGCCGAAGACTGGCGTCGATGCGCTCGCGATGGCGCTCCAGAGCACGTTCCCGACGACGAAGCCGCCGATCCCCGTGGCGAAGCTGAGGCTGGCCACGACTGCGGTGGATGCGGTGAGGCCGATTCCAGGCCACCGGCGCCCGAACCGATCGGTCAAGTAGCCGCCGGCCAAATACGCCACCGCGCCGGCAACACCTGAGGCAAGGATCAGGGTGCTGATGGCGACTGGCGTCATGTGAAGGACGTCGGTGGCGAACACAGTGAATAGAAGGCCTGCGGGTTCGAGAAGGATTGCGAGAAGCGCGGTGGTCGCAGACAGCACGAGGATTCGCCTGCGCCATGGTCCGCCCATGAGCAAGCGAAGCGCCGAGCCGCTGGGCCGGACCCTGGACCAGGTGCGGCCTTCGGGCAACCGGAGCCAGATCGCCGGCGCCGCCAGGACACCGACACCTCCCGCGAGAAACAACCACCGCCAGTGAGGCGCAAGCAACGGATAGCTGACGACGGTGATGCCGGCGCCGACGCCTGCGAGCACTGCCAGAACGCTGACGGCCTGCCCTCTTAGTCCTGGCGGCGCCTCCTCGACTATCAGCGCGGTGGCGACGCCTCCGACGAGGGCCTCGAAGCACACGGCGATGAGGCGAATGAACGAAAGTGCCGTCAGCGAGGGCGCGAATGCGCTCGCGAAGTTCGCCACCGAGAACCCGGCGACCCCGATCGCGATCAGTCGCCGGCGTCCAAAGCGATCGGCCAGCGTCGCGAGAGGCAGCGCGCCCAGCGAGCCGAGGGCCAGCACCGAGCCGAGATTGGACAGGCCGGGAATCTGTGCGTGGAAGTCGGACGCGATCGCAGGCAGGGCCAGAACGAGCACCGAGCCGTCGAACGCGGTGAGGACCACGGCCAGCCCAGCCCATGCGAGAGTCCGCCGCTGCAAAACATCGAGGTCAGGCATGCGCATGTATATTCGGCTGGCTGATGGCACCGGTGGTGAGCGTCGAGGCGCTCCGCAAGCGCTACCGGCGCCGCGATCCGTGGGCCGTGGACGGTGTCACGTTCGCGCTGGAGCCCGGCCAGGCATTCGGATTGCTGGGTCCAAACGGCTCGGGAAAGACCAGCGTGGTCAAGATGATCGCCGGCCTGCTGCGTCCGGACGGCGGCGACATCTCGCTGTTCGGGTCCAAGCCCGGAGACCCTGCAGCCCGCGCGCAATTGGGGTTCGCGCCGGAGGACCCGGACTTTCCCAAGTTCCTGCGCGCCCGCGAGGTGCTCGACTACTTCGCCAGCCTGCTCGGACTTGACGAAGACGATCGAAAGAGGCGAATCCCCGAGACCCTGGCGTTCGCCGGCCTCGACCAGGAGAGGCGCCAGGTCCGCCAGTTCTCCAAGGGCATGAAGCAGCGCCTCGGCATTGCCCAGGCGATCCTCGGGCGGCCCAAGCTGCTGATCCTCGACGAGCCGACCGCCGACCTTGACCCCCTGGGGCGCCGGGATGTCAGGGCGCTGATCGAGTCGCTGAAGGCAAGCGGCGTGGCGATCCTGCTCAACAGCCACCTCCTCAGCGAGGTTGAGCTGGTCTGCGATACGGTCGCGATTCTCGCCAAAGGCCACGTGCTGAAAGAAGGCACGATGGCCGAGGTCGTGCCGGAAGGCCGCAACCTCGAGGACGTGTTCGTCGAGCTGGTCGAGGCTTCGTCGCCGAAGCGCGACCAGCTCCCGTCGTTCATATCGGAGAAGGAACAGCAGTGAACGGCACTCTTGCTGTTGCGCGATATACCCTGCTCGAGCTTTCGAGGCGGCGCATCCTGTTGGTCTTCTTCGTGGTTGGAGCGGTCGGCATTGTCCTCCTGGGGGTCTTCCTCAAGATCGCCAACACTCTCGCGACACGGGGCACGGCGCAGTCAGTGAACGGAGCCACCCAACTGGACCCAGCGCAGATGAACCAGCTCCTCGAAGCGGTGTTCGTCACCTATCTCCTCGGGGCGCTGGGGATCTTTTCCCTTCTCATCGCCTTCGCCATCGGGATGACAGCGATCTACCACGATCTCGAGTCCGGCACCGCGGTCAGCCTGTTCTCAAAACCAATATCGCGATTGGCCTACACGATCGGCAAGATCTCCGCCGCGGTCGCGGCCCTCGTGCTGGTCGTCGGCGTCCTCGCGATCGAGGCGCGGTTGGCGATGCTCCTGTTCGGCGGCGGGCTCGAAGGCGCGCTCACGGCCGAGGTCTTGGCGGTGGTCGCCAATACAGTCGTTGTGATGCTGATTGTCCTGGCGCTCAGCACCTGGATGAACAACATCATCGCCGCGGTCGTGGCATTCATCTACTACGACGTCGTCGCAGCGCTGGTGGTGACGATTCGCAACCTGACCGACCAGGGTGTGATCGACAACGGATTCTTGAAAGGTGTGTTCGACGTTCTGTACTGGGTCGTTCCACATGAGCTGACCAGTAGCGCAAGCGGCGATATCGCGCGGGAAATTCAACTGTCGGGCGGAGGCTCGGCGAACGCAGCCACCCTTGCCGCCATCCCTCCTGCGTCGGGCGCTGGCGACATTCTCTGGTGGGCCTTCCTCGTGATCGTTTTCTCGTCGCTCGTCTACGTCGCCGTTCGACGCAGGCAGGTCTAGGGGCACGGGGGAAGAGGCCCTCCCGCGACTGGGTCGCGGGGACCCCAGAGGGACCCCCACCTGTTGGCCACCGCGCCTGGAGGTGTTTGGAAATGGAGAGCGAGGTGGCGGCCGGAGTAAATCCGGCCTAGGGGCCACGTTGGTACTGACATTTAGACGAGCTTCAGTTTTCTCAGTAAGTAAGGGCCGGGACCCAGGAATCCGCATGTCGCAGCGATATGCGCGATTGAGACGCCGAGGAGCGACGGCGGCCCGGGCAGCAGCCAGAACGCCAGACCGAGAGGCACTCCCACCAGCGCAGTGGCGACGGTATCGATCCAGGGCCAGCCCAACCGGTGATAGAGGACGTACGCCGCTGTTCCAATCGCAAAGCCGACCGGAGCTCCGAATGCAGCGCCCAGGCCGCCCTGGACCAAGCCTCGGAAGAAAGCCTCCTCCACCGGGCCGTTCAGCCCATAGAAGGCGGCTTGAAACCACGCGTCCCCGCCGCCGCCGGGCGCGCTCAGCGCGCCTCGACGCCGCGCCAGCCACAGCTGGGTGAGCATCGCCGCGACGAACATGATCGGGGCGGCCACCAAACCGAAGCCGAGCTGATATGCGACCTGCCCCGCCGCAACGCCCAGCCACGCCCGACGTGACGCGAGGACGTACGCCCCTGCGAAAAGCAAGGCAAAGGGCAAGATGCGGATCAACAGGTCTTGCCTCATCCAGGCCCAGGTGTCTGGAATACGAGTGAGGACAAGGCGCGTTGGAGCTTTAGAGATCATGTCTTCAGTGGAGCCAAGCCAGGCCGCATCGCCAGCGCGCAGTTTCGACGTCTTCTACGACTATCTCTGCCCTTTCGTATACAGGGCGTCGGT
>DATCPW010000212.1:0-3676 GCA_036569865.1 Candidatus Dormiibacterota bacterium | reverse complement strand
GCGAACAGATCGGTTGCTCGTACGAGCTCTGTGCTGACATCGCCATCGGGCGGCCGGTTGCGAACGCCGTGGCTCCAGCCCGGCGACTTCACGATCTACGACTTGAGCAGGGCTTTCATGAGGGCTAAATTGATGAGGAGTGTGAGCAACGTGACGGCCGAAGCTGTGGCGGAGGACCTCGAGGCGTATTTCCTGCTTCGGCCGTCTGCGGCTCGCGAGATACGCCGGGATGTTGTGCTTATCGATCGTGGCGGCCCGTTCAGATCCGCCGTCCGGGTCCGTTTAGAACGGGACGTCGGTGTGTCAATCGAGGCCGTGCGAGCGTGGTTCCGCATGAGAGACCGACAGGCGTTCAGCTGGAAGCTCGGCGCGCACACGACTCCGGCCGACCTCGAGGCGACGCTGCGTGATCACGGCGCCTATGAGGTGGAGGAGCACACGGCGATGATTCTGGACCGAGAGCCACCAGCCGTCGAGGGCATCGACGTCCGCGCCGTCGAGTCGTATGAGGACTACGTCCAGAGCCAGGAGATCATGGATGTTGGATTCAGCGGGAAGTTCTCCCCTGAGGAGCGGGCCGCGGCTCGCGAGTCGCTTCCCGCGCGATTCGCCGATTACCGGGCTTACCCCATCAGCCGACGCTATCTCGCCTTCATAGATGGCAAGGCGGCCGCTGCAGGGAATGCGATGCGGACGTCAGAGGGTGTTTTGGCCCTCGCCGGCGGCGCCACCTTGCCGGAGGCTCGCGGACGCGGCGCGTATCGGGCGCTCGTCCGGATGCGCTGGGACGACGCAGTGGCGGCCGGGACGCCGGCTCTCGTCACGCAGGCCTCCGCGATGTCACGACCGATCCTCGAGCATCTTGGGTTCCGAGTCCTTGGGCCGGTGCGCGAACTGATCGACGCGACCCACCCGTGATTTCGGCCAGCAAGCGCGCCGAGAGGCAGATGGTCACTTGGGGTCGACACGTCCGGCGCATCCGAATCAGGAGGAAAGGGAGGGCAGCCACGCTCATTTCCCCCGTGCGAAAGAGTGCCACACTCAGCCGAAGTAGGTGTAAAGCATCACCCCGAGTAGTGACAACCATGAGCCGAAGGCCTTTGTCGTCCTTCAGCCGAACTTGCACAACATGATGGTGCTCGCGCAGGGAATCGAACCCTGAACCTTGGGATTAAGAGGAGATTGACCTTCCTTGCCAGGAAGCGTCAGGACGTGCCAGGGCCTGCCTCACGTATTCGGCGGTCTGACGCGTTCGTGCCACAGAGCGTCCTGACGTGTCACAAACTGCCCTGAGTAAGCTGTCAAGGCGCGGTGCTAGGTCGTGCGGAAGGAGCGTTCGAGCGTGCAGGACAAGACCATCCTGGTCAAAGGGCGGCGTTTCCACTTTCGGGATTGGGGTAGCGACTCCTCACCGGCGCTCGTCTTGCTTCACAGCCTGGAGGGCCTCGCGGTTGAGTGGGACAGACTTGCACTCGCACTCGAGGCCCGCTACCACGTGCTCGCCTTTGACCAGAGGGGACATGGAGGTTCTGACTGGTCAGAAGAATATTCGTGGGGGACTCTTGAGCCAGACCTAGCGAGCTTCGTGCAGGAGCTGAGACTTGAGCGACTTTCATTGCTTGGGATTTCTATGGGAGGCTTTCCAGCTTGGCTGTACGCTGCCCGGCACCCCGAGGCGGTCACGCGCTTGATCCTTGTCGAAAGTGGACTGCAAGATCCGGAGGTGCCAGCCACGCCGCGGCCGGTCCATGTCCACCAGCCCAGTGCCGGCTATGACGATCCGGAGCTAGCCGTGAAGGAAATCCAGGCGGAGGATCCACTGGCCCAGGTGAGCGAGCTCCGCCGGAACGTGCTTGCGAATCTCAAAGAGGAACAGGGCAAATGGACCTGGCGCTACGATCCGTCTGTCGGACCGCGGCTGCGTACAGCCTGGGTCCGCGAGGAAATTACGCCGAGTCGCTCTGAGCAATGGGATTTATTGTCCAACGTGAGATGTCCAACATTGCTCATTTACGGAGCATTGAGTTCCAGCCGTGAAGTCATGGAGCGAATGGGAACCTGCATCGCGGGATCGCAGCTGGTGGAAATCGCAGGTGCGGGACACGAAGTACACGTCCACAACCCGACAGCTCTTATTTCAGAGGTGCGTCGGTTCTTGCTGGACGATTCAATCTAGGGCCGCCTGGCCTCCGATGTGATGCCGGTGGTGCTCAACATATTGGTGCTCGCGCAGGGAATCGAACCCTGAACCTTGGGATTAAGAGTCTCTCGGCAGAGCGTCTCAGGGAGGATCAGGGAGGCTCAGCGCGTCTCAATCGAACTCGAATTTATGACGCAACCGTCTCAGGGAGTCTCAGGGAGTCTCCCGGTCAAGGTGTCAAATAAGGTGTGACGGTTGCTGTCCAAAACCAGTGGCGACTCTGTCTTAACGGTGCGACCGGGAGAGCGACAGAGCGCTCCTTTTATCTGCCTCAGCCACACGTCGCGCCGCACAACGTTGGGGACTGGTCTGATTGCGATGGATCCCTAGCCACTCTGTAGCCGCCGGAGAGTTGCTAGGCGGTCCATCGCGCAGGGCCGTCGTTGCCGTGGCCGCCTGCTTGTATCCAGCCTCGGCTCGAGCAATTTAAGCCGCCAGTGTTGTCAGATGTCTATCAGACGTTGGAGTGCTCCGGCGCTCTATCAACGCCGTCTACATACGAGTAGGTTGCTGTTCATGTTGCTGGCGAGGCCGATCGTCGCGTTTGTGCCCGATCGCGTACGGCGTAGATGATGTGGTCTACGTGGGGAGCCCCCATCGTGCCTCACCGCCGCTCATATGACCGCACCGGCTGCCGTCTTAGGACAGCATCGACAGACGCTTGTCGGTTTCCTCAGCGAGCGGCGCCGCGCCAAGCTTGATGAAGGTTGCCCGCGCCGATTCGAGAGCCGACCGGGCGGCTGCCGGCTCCACTGTTTCAGCGAGCCTCAACCGTGCCCGCGCTGCTTCGAATGGCGCACCGAGGCGTTCGAATCCCGCCACGGCGTTCCCGAGGTGCGATCGGGCACTGCCTTGATCACCGGCGTTCAGCTTCAGCATGCCTTCAGCCACGTCGCACCAAGGACCGAGCAGCGCGTTGCCGTCCACCTGCCCACGGGCAGTGCCTATGAACTCGGCGAGGGCGGTTGGATCGGCGATTGCAGCGAGCGCCTCCACCTTCGCGAGGGCATGCTCGGGCCCAAACGATCGGCGGTCAGGCGCCTTGCCATCGCAGATTTTCCGTGCCGTCACCGGGTCGCCCATCGCTACGGCAAGACGCGCCTGCCAGGCACTGGCGCTCGCCATGTCCTGCAGCGGGTCGGGCAACATCTTCGCAAGCTCGCGGGCATCCGCCAACGAGCCGCGGTGGGCCAGGACAGTCGCTCCGATTGCGGGGCCGTCCCGCACGAACGAGCACTCCACCGCGGGATCCTCTCGGAAGGCGTGCACATGCTCGGCCAGGACCGCCTGGAGCTCTTCCCAACGCCCCATGTAGTACAGCGCCTCAAGGACCGGGAACGTTGCATGCATGAGCTGGTGCGGGTTGGAATCTCTGGAAAGCGCGAAGGCGCGCCGAGCGAGATCCAGGCCCTCCTCGTACCGACCTTCATAGCGCATGCTCAGGACCGCAAGCCAGCGCAAGTCGTCCGCTTGGTC
>DATCPW010000211.1:0-5109 GCA_036569865.1 Candidatus Dormiibacterota bacterium | reverse complement strand
CATGACGTCCTCGAGGCGGTCGATCACACCCACGACTCTCGAGCGCATTGCCATCGTTACTGTCCCACACCGGATGCCGCCGGGGGAGACACGAGGGTCCCCCGACACGAGTGCGCCCCGGCGGTTAGGCACATGCCCCTGGTGCAGGTCATCAGCTGGTCGCCCCGGACGTCAGCCGCCCGCCGACTCCTCTGAGGCTTCCACTTCTTCGATCAGCAGCCGAATACGAAATCGATGGTGGACCCGAGGGTGTCCGAGTTCACAACATAGGCGACCCGACCCTCAGAGCATGTCTCAGGACATAGTGGACTCCCACTGGAGGTGGGGCCATGGATCTGGGGCGATTCCTCGTCGAGGCGGTAATCGTGAGTGGGGCCAGCCCAACCGAGCTGGCGCGCTCGCATCCAATCTCTCGCAGCTGGCTCTTTCGACTTCTTGCCCGCTACAAAGAGGGCGGCTACGAGGCGCTCGAACCGCGATCTCGCCGACCAAAGTCTTGCCCTAGCCGGACCGCCCCGGAGATTCGGCAGGCCATCGTCGACCTGCGGCGCGAGCTCACAGACGCTGGCCTCGATGCCGGCGCCCAAACCATCGCCCACCACCTCCGGCTCCGCTTCGGAACTGCTCCCTCGCGGCCGACCATCTGGCGGATCCTCAAGTCCAATGGCTTGATTGAGCCTCAGCCACACAAGCGCCCCAAGTCCTCCTGGATTCGCTTCCAGGCCGAGCTGCCCAATGAGATGTGGCAGGCCGACGCGACCCATTGGCTGCTGGGCGACGGAACCGACGTCGAGATCTTGAACCTGCTTGATGACCACTCGCGCTTCTCTCTCGCCTCGGTCGCCTTCCGCAGCGTTAAAGCCCCGGACGTGCTCCATACCTTCTATGCCGCGGCCGAGAGCTATGGCTACCCGGCAAAGTTCCTCAGTGACAACGCTGCCGTATTCAGTGGCGCGCCAAGACGAGGTCGCGTTGTGCTCGAGTCAGAGCTCGACCGCTTAGGTATCGAATCTAAACACTCGAGTCCCTATCACCCCCAGACCTGCGGCAAGGTCGAGCGCTTCCACCAAACCCTCAAGCGCTACTTATCGCGGCAAGCTCCCGCCGAGAGTCTCGCTCACCTTCAACTCCAGCTGGACACCTTCCGCACGTACTACAACCAGCAGCGACCGCACCGCTCTGTCGACGGTCGCACTCCATTCCAAGCCTTCCAGGCCAGGCTTAAAGCCGGCCCCGCTCTGCTCACCCCACCGGTCCAGTACCGGGTCCGTCGTGACAAGCTCGACAGCGGCGGTCGAGTGACGATTCGCTACCTCGGCCGATTGCGCCACCTCCACGTCAGCTACAAACACAGGGGCCGCCCCGTCACCCTCCTGGTTGCCGGTCCGCACCTTCGAGTCGTCGCCGACGACGGTTCAATCCTGCGAGAGCTGACCCTCGACCCAACTCGCAATTACCAACCAGTGCCACGACAGGAAATGTCTACGATGTCGTGAAACAGAGTCCACGATGTCGTGAGACAGAAGATTGCTCCGGAGCAGGGATTCGAACCCTGAACCTTGCGGTTAACAGCCGCCTGCTCTACCGTTGAGCTACTCCGGAAAAGGGCGTTCTGAATTGTAGGTGTTGAGATCAGAATGCCGCCCAGTACCGCCTTTTACCGGGGTATTACACCGCAACTGTAGTACGACTGCTGCACGAACTGTAGTACGGAACTGTAGTAAATCGAGGGGCGATGAACCGGCCTCACGGTCCCGAGATCTACGCTGTGTCGTCCACCGAGACCGATTTCGTGGGGCTACCGAGCTGCGCCTGGGCTAGGCGTCAATCACAGCCCGAATCACGAAGTCAGGTTCTGCGTTTCCCCCGCAACTAGGATCACGGGGCCATAGACTTTGGCGATCGTGCCGGTTCCTTATGAACAGCTTCGCCAGAAGCACGTCGCAGAGTTGGCAGCTCGGATGCCGGAATACGTACAGCGCTTGGACTGGCCTGCCGACAAGCTTCGCACCGAGCGGGAGCGGCGCCTACGGGCGCTAGTCCGGAAAGCCCAGGAGAGCTCCCCGTGGCATCGCGAGCGCCTGGGTGGAATCAGCGCGGATGCCCTTCGGGAAGAAGACCTCGAGAGCCTCCCCACGATGACTAAGGAAGACTTGATGGCGAACTGGGATGGGATCGTAACCGACAAGCGCATGTCGTTAGAGATGGTCGAATCGCATCTCGAGGGCCTGACTGGAGACGCCTACCTGCTCGATTACTTCCACGCCGTCGCCTCAAGCGGCTCCGGTGGCCGTCGTGGGGTCTTCGTCTATGACTGGGAAGGCTGGTTGACGCATGGCCTAGGCGCCCTCCGCTTCGGCGTCAGGGTGGCTGCCAAGCACGCACAGTCGGGCCCATCGGTCGTCGCGATTATTGCTGCGGAACGGGCAACTCACGTCACCAGCGCCCTGTCACAGACGTTCTCGAACCCGGCGATGGCCATGCACCGCGTGCCGGTAACCCTCCCGATCGACGAAATGGTTGCGCAGCTCAATGCCCTTCAGCCAACGGCCCTCGGGGGCTATCCATCGATGCTTCATTTGCTTGCCGAGCGCGCCCGCGCCGGCGAGCTTCGGATCCACCCGCGGCGCATTCTCTCCTCCGCCGAACCACTGCTACCTGAGGCCCGACGCGCCATGGAGGAAGTGTGGGGAGGTCGGGTGGTGAATGGTTACGCCGCCTCCGAATTGATGATCGCCGGCTCCTGCGAAGCTGCTGGATGCCATATCGTCGACGACCTCATTTTCTTCGAGCCTGTCGATCGGTTCGGAAAGGCCGTACCAGCGGATGTCACATCGGACAAGGTCATCGTTACGAACCTGTACAACCTGGCGCTGCCTCTGATTCGCTACGAGTTGACCGACGAAGTGACCGTGCTCAGCGAGCCATGCGCATGTGGCTCGTCATTCCGTCGACTAGATGATGTCCACGGCCGCATGGATGACATATTCAGGTACGGCGGCGACATCAGAGTGCACCCGCACGTTTTTCGATCACCGCTCGGCCGGCACCGCGCGGTGATCGCATACCAGGTCCGGCAGACGGACCGCGGCGCAAACATTGATGTTCAGTTGATCGGCGATCTGCGAGTGAAAGATCTACAAGGAGAAATAGAGGGCGCGCTGCAGAAAGTCGGTCTCGCAAACCCAAAGATCACTGTCACGCCGGTCGACAGCCTTGACCGGGGAGCGACTGGAAAGCTCAAGCGCTTCGTCCCGTTAGTCTCCGCACCGTCGACTCACTGATTGGCCTCGCTTAAGCGCTGCCTTGTCGGGGCTTCCGCGACACGAGGCAACCGCATCTAGTGGTGGGCCGCGGCGGACTCGAACCAGAGACCTCCGGCGTGCCCCGTATCTCCTTAAGGTGTACGGACTTACCGCCTGTCCCAGCTGCCCGACAACTCGGGCTAGCCGTCGATTCGCTGCGGGCTTTTGCCGCCTCAGCCTGGGGACGATCAGAGGGCCGGAGCGAGTTTTGCCCTCTTACAGGGTCTTCAACATGGGGTCCTCAACCGGTTGCTGTGCCCCGTTACCCGCGATAGGCTCTGAGCGTTTGCTCAATTCAATGCGGCTATCACCCTTGCTGCTGCTGCTCGTAGCCGTGGCGTCGCAGGCCTGCGGCGCGATCCCGACCAACCCGCCGCACCCTGGCACTGCCGAGGTCGTCGTCGACGGCTCCAAGAACGGTGGGACGGTCAAGGCGCACGTCGGCGACGTGATCCGCGTTACGCTCGACAGCACGGACTGGACCTTCCAGCCTGTCTCCGCCCCCTCGGTCCTGGCCCCGAACGGCCAGCAGGTGGTGTCGCCAGCGCCACGCGGCACCTGCTACCCCGGCATGGACTGCGGGGCGACGACCGCCCGCTTCACGGCGGTCGCCAACGGGACCGCCAGCATCACTGCCACGCGTATCAGCTGCGGCGAGGCAAGGCGCTGCGTAGGCGCGGAGGGGATGTTCCAGGTCGATATCATCGTCAGCTGAACCCTCGTACCATCGCTGCGCGCGACCAGCAGTCCGCTAGGCGCGGAACGGATACGTCAACCTCGCCTAACCAGGGACCACGCGACCTTTCTGGGAACAGCGCCAAGCCCGAGTACGAGATTCCGTACCCTCGGTCGCCACCATCTGGCGGATCCTCAAACGCAGGGACCTGATTACGCCCCAACCCCACAAGCGCCCCAGGTCTTCCTTCGTGCTGTGGGAGGGCAAAAGTCGGGCCGGCCGAGCTAGGAGCGACTGAGGATGGTGAGCCACGGCGGACTCGAACCACATAGCCACGCCATGCCCCGTATTTACTTAAGGTGTACGGACTTACCGACCGTCCCAGCTGCCCAACAAGGACGCGCCACAACATCGCGGCCAAGCAGAAGGCTCCTATCGTCGGCCAGGAAGAGACCGGCAGGCGCACGGACCTGATGGGCAGGGAATGAAGAGGATTCGCGGCGGGGATACCTCACCGATCGAGCCCGTATCCGGGCGCCGCCGGGGGAGCTACGATTAGCCGCCATGCTCGCTCGTCGGACGCCTCCAGGGCGTAGATCTGCGCCGCAGCCGCCGGCACGCGTTCCGCGGACGTGAGGGAGACCGCCCCAGTGGAGGCGTCGGCCCGCGATCGCGCCTTCGAGCTGATCACCGGCTTCCGCGTCGCGCAGCTGCTTAGGGCGGCGGTGGAGCTCCGCATCCCTGATCTCCTCGAGGCCGGCCCGGCGTCGATCGAGCAGCTGGCGGACGCAACCGGCATCGACTCCGGACGGCTGCGACGGGCGCTCCGCGCTCTTGCGTCACTAGGCGTGCTCGAGGAGGACGAGCTGGGCCTGTTCGCCAACACTGAGCTCGGGAACCTGTTTCGCGACAGCACGCCCGGCTCGGTGCGCCCAATGGTGCTGATGCTGCTCGATGGGTACCGGGCCTGGGCGCACTGCCTGGAGACCCTGCAGACGGGCCGGACCGGGCAGTCGATCGAGTACGGTGAGGAGACCTGGCAGACGCTCGCCCGAGAGCCGGAAGAGGCGGCTCGCTTCAATGCGGCGATGGTCGCCCAGACCGAACAGGCGAGCTCCTTCGTTGCCG
>DATCPW010000210.1:0-4064 GCA_036569865.1 Candidatus Dormiibacterota bacterium | reverse complement strand
GAACGAAGGCTCGGAGATCGAGCTCGCGCTGCTGGATCGGGTCCAGCAAGGGCTGCAGGGTGGCCGCTGCCTGTGCGGCCTTGGCGACGCCGCCGGCTGGGTGATCCAGTCGACCATGGGGCATTTCCGCAACGAGTACGAAGAGCATTGCCTCCACCACGCCTGCTCGGTCGAAAAGGCGCTGATCCATGCCTGACGTGAAGATGGTCAACGTCACCATCGACGGCCGCGTCGTCACAGTGCCCGACGGCACTTTGGTGGTCGAGGCGGCGAAGCTGCTCGGGATCGAGATCCCGGTGTTCTGCTACCACCACAAGCTCGACCCTGTCGGCGCATGCCGAATGTGCCTGGTGGAGATATCGCCCGGGCCGCCCGTAGCGCAGGCCGGCTGCATCCGGCCGGTGGCCGACGGCATGGTCGTGAAGACCCAGAGCGCGATGGCGGTGCAGGCCAGGGCCGACATTCTCGAATTCGAGCTGGTCAACCACCCTCTCGATTGTCCCGTGTGCGACAAGGGCGGGGAGTGTCCGCTGCAGGACTTCACCTTCCGCCATGGGTATCCGACGAGCCGCATCGACGGACCGCGCCTGCACTTCAAGAAGCCGATCCCGCTCTCCCCGAATATCGCTCTCGATCGCGAGCGCTGCGTGCTCTGTTATCGCTGCACGCGCTACTACGACGAGGTGGCGTGGGAGCAGGAGCTCACGGTCGCCGAGCGCGGCGTTCACTCCGTGATCGCCAGCCAGTTCGACCAGCCGCTCACCTCCAACTTCAGCGGCAACATCATCGACCTCTGCCCTGTCGGCGCCCTGACGTCCCGTGTGTGGCGATTCGAGTCACGCCCATGGGACATGGACCACAGCGCCAGCATCTGCTCGAAGTGCGCCGTCGGCTGCAACGTCACTTTGTGGCAGCGTCGCGGCCAGCTGGTGCGTGTCACCTCGCGAGAGAACGACGACATCGACGAGGGCTGGATCTGCGACCGCGGCCGGTTTGACTACACGGACGTCAACGACCCGGCACGCCTACGCGTACCAACCGTCCACGGCAACAAGACCACCTGGGCGGTGGCCCTCAACGCGGTCGCCGATGGGATCAAGGGCAAAGGATCCAAACTCGGCATCTCTCTGCCGCAGGACCTGACCAACGAGGAGGGCTACCTGTTCAGCCGACTCCTAGACGGACCTCTTCGCGGCGCCAAGGTCAAAATGCACGGCCGCACGGCGCTGCCTGCACAGAGTGGCGACCAGCTGATGATCAAGGACATAGATGACGCGCGCGTCATCATCATCGTCGCCTCGGACATCGAGAACGACGTGCCCATCGTCAACCTTCGCGTCAAGAAGGCGGTCTCGAAGCGCGGCGCGAAGCTGATCGTCATCCACCCCGACGCGGTCGATCTCGACCGCCACCGGCAAACCATCCACATTCGCAACCAGCCGGGAGACGCAGCGGCCGAGGTTCGGAAGCTTGCCGGCCACGAATTGCTCCGCGAGCCCGGCGGTGCCGTGGCCATCCTGTACGGGGACGGTCGCGGCAGCGAGGACGCGGCAGGTCTGGTGGCCGCATGCACCGAGCTGGCCGGCAAGGTCGGCGCCAAGATGATGCCGCTCTACCGAGGCACCAACGAGCGGGGTGCCCTCGAGCTTGGCGTCGCCGGGTGGGATTCCCTGGACGGAGTCGAAGCGCTGCTCAGCTGGGGCCCGCCGCCCACCGCCGGGATTCCCGCGAGCGTCAAGTTCCTTGCCGCGTGGGATCACCTTCCGCGGCCCGAGCACGTCAACGCGTCGGTGGTCCTGCCGGCGACCAGCTTCGCCGAGCGGCAGGGCAGCTACACCAACCTCGAGGGCCGCGTGCAGTTCCTGCGCCCGGCTGTCGACGCCGAGGCGCCGTTGAAGGAATCGTGGGACGTGCTCAGCGAGCTGGCCGTTGCCCTCGGGCTCTCCCTTAACTACGTAGGCATCTCTCCGATCCAACGCGAAGTGGCCAACGCGTTCCCCGCTCTTGGGGCCTTGGCGCAGCCTCCCAGCCCAGAGCCGGAGCCAGTGCCAGTGCTGCTGGGGCCGGCGCGCCCATGACCGACTTCTACAACAACGCGATCGGCCACTGGGTGGTCGTGACCGTCGCAATCACGCTCCTCCTCTTCGTCGTGCTGACGGCGACTGCGTACACGGTCTGGTTCGAGCGCGTGGCGCTCGGCCGTATCCAGCGACGCCCGGGTCCGAACCGCGTCGGGCCGTTCGGGCTTATGCAGCTGGCGGCCGACGGCGTGAAGCTGGCTTTCAAGGAGAGCTTCGTCCCCGCGAAGACCGACAAGGTCCTCTACGTGATCGCACCGACGATCGCGGTCGGGGCAGCGTTCCTTTCTTGGGCCGTGATCCCGATCGGCCTTTGGTACAACGTCCAGTACTGGATAGCCGATGTGAACATCGGCGTCCTCCTCATCTTTGCTTTCAGCTCACTCAACGTCTACGCGATCCTGCTTGGCGGCTACTCCTCAAACAACAAGTACTCGCTGCTGGGGGGCTTGCGGTCCGCGGCGCAGCTGATCAGCTACGAGATCGCCCTCGGCCTGTCGCTGGTGCCGACGTTCATGATCGTGGGCTCGCTGCGGCTGCGCGACATCGTCGAGTACACGGTTCACTGGGGACCGTACACAGGGCCGATCCCGCTCATCCTTCTGACTCCGGTCGGCTTCGTGATCTACCTCATGGCAGCGGTCGCTGAGACCAACCGGGCGCCCTTCGACCTTCCGGAGGCTGAGCAGGAGCTGATCGGCGGGTTCCTCACCGAGTACTCAGGCCTGAAGTTCGTCATGTACTACCTCGCCGAGTACGTGAACATGATCACGGTCTCGGCGCTGGCGGCGCTGCTGTTCTTCGGCGGCTGGTACCTGTGGTTCGTGCCGCCTGTGATCGCCTTCGTGCTCAAGGTGATCTTCTTCCTCTTCCTTTACATTTGGCTCCGCGGCACCTTGCCACGCCTTCGCTACGACATGCTCATGCGCCTGGGCTGGAAGGTGCTCATGCCGCTGGCAATCGCGAACATCATCATCACCGGGATCATCCTGGTGGCAGTTCAGGGGTAGGGATGACTGACGAGATCGAGAACGGCGACCACGACCCCACGCCGCTGAGGCGGCCGGGCGAGGGCGTGCCGCCCAGGCCCGAGGGGGAGAAGCCCAGCGTTGCGGGGGACGTCGCGGCGCTCGCGGGGGGACTGAAGACCACGCTGTCCGAGTTCTTCAAACCGGTCGTCACGACGATGTACCCGGAGGAGAAGACGCCAAGGTCGGCGCGCTATCGAGGGCGCCACTACCTGCGCAGATATGACAACGGCCTCGAGCGATGCATCGGTTGCGAGCTGTGTGCGGCCGCCTGCCCGGTGGGCTGCATCCTCGTGATCGCCGCGGAGAACACCGACGAGAAGCGCGTGTCGCCCGGCGAGCGGTACGCCAAGACGTACGAGATCAACATGCTCCGCTGCATCTTCTGCGGTTACTGCGAAGAGGCCTGTCCGGTGCAGGCGATCGTGCTCGGCCCCGAGTACGAGCTGTCGGACACCAGCCGCGAGAAATTCATCTACACCAAGGAGAAGCTGCTGGAGCCGCTGCCGCCGGACGTCGAAGCGCGGCTCAACGCCAAGAAGAAAGAAGAGGCGCCCTAACCGTGGGGCTCGTCGTCTTTTTGGTCGCCGCCGCGCTGGCTGTGGCGGGAGGCATTGGCGTCATCGCCTTCCACGAGCCGATCCGCTCGGTGCTGAGCCTCGTGGTGGTGATGATCGCCCTGTCGATCCTGTTCCTGCTGCTGAGCGCGCAGTTCGTCTTCGTCGTCCAGATCATCGTCTACGCCGGCGCGGTGATGGTGCTGTTCCTATTTGTGATCGCACTGCTGGGCCCGGCGCGCGAGCTGGGTCGCGGACGGTTGCGATTTCAGGGTTGGCTTGCGGGCTTGTTCGCGGTGGTGTTCCTCGTGCTCATATGGACGATGCTGCAGGGCGTCCAGTACCGGCAGCCCGAGAAAGCCGACCTCCACATCTTCGGCACGGTGCAGTGGATCGCCGTT
>DATCPW010000209.1:0-4607 GCA_036569865.1 Candidatus Dormiibacterota bacterium | reverse complement strand
CTTTGGACGGTTCTCAGCTCCACGCTTTCGGCGCTGCTCCCGCTCTCGCAGGAAACCTTGATCTACGTCGCCGAGGATGGCGGCAAGGTAGTTGGCTTCATCCAGGCGTCCGGGCAGCCGCTCGGCCTCGACCTTCCACGCGCGACGGTGCTCCAGGTGCTCAACCTGGAGGTGGCTGAAGGGGTGGATTCGGAGGAGGTTGCCCCGGCGCTCGTCGAGCATCTGAGCAACCAGGCGCTGGAACGAGGGGCTCGCAGGGTGTTCGTTCGCCTCCCCGAGCGCGACCCGCTACTCCCTGTGTTCAGGCTGCACGGGTTTCGCCAATTCGCTACCGAGGTCGTCGTTTACGCGGACAAGCCGGTGATGCGGTCCGATCATTTTCCGGAGGGAGCACGGCCCATCCGCCGCGGCGACCACCGGTTGCTCTATCAGCTGTACAGAAAGGTGACCCCTCAAGGCGTTTCGCAGCTCGAGGCGCCAACGTATCGGGAGTGGCGGGCGCTGCATGGCGAGTGGACCGCGGGTCGCCTTGCCGCACGCGGTTCAGAGAAGCAGGAGCTGGTCGTCGATCAGATTGAGCTGGTGGGGTGGATCAAGGCCGAGCGCAGCACGGGGCCGCGGCCGAACACCGTCAGCTTCATGGCGATGCCCGACTCCACGCTGACGGGTGAGCTGGCAGACCTCGGGCTGTCGCTTCTGGGCGACTCGGATCTGCCGGCCTGGTCGAGCCTGCGCCACTATGATTCCCACATGATCGACGCCCTCCGCGGGCGTGGGTTCAGTGTGTTGTTGACGCAGCTTCTCTTGGTCAAGGAACTGGCGGTGCGGGTGCCCGTGCGAGAGAAAGGGCTGGTGCCTTCTTTCGGATGAAACCCGACCTTTCGCCGCGAGCAGCCAACTGGGACGAAGAGGTCGAGCTACTGGCACGCGCATTGCCCACGGACCTCGCTCGCGCTCTTCACGAGCGCACCGACCCGACAGAGCTACTGGAGATCGTGCTCGACCTCGGTCGAGAGCCTGAAGCACGCGTGCCGGGTCGTGAGGTCTTGCTCGCCGACCGCACAGTCACTTCCGCCGACCTCGAGCACGTGGCCAACAACGTGGGCCAGTTCGGCGATGACAACCGCGCCGGCATCGAGCGGACCCTTCATCGCGTTTCGGCCATCCGCAACCGCTCCGGACGAATTACTGGCCTGACGATGCGCGTCGGTCGCGCCGTCACGGGCACCGGCGAGATCATCCGCGACATCGTGGTCAGCGGCCAGAGCATTCTGCTGCTCGGGCGGCCTGGCATTGGCAAGACCACGATGCTGCGCGAGTGCGCGAGGCTGCTTGCCGACGAGCTCCGCAAGCGCGTGGTCATCGTCGACACGTCGAACGAGATCGGCGGCGACGGCGACATCCCGCACCCCGGCATCGGCCGCGCGCGGCGTATGCAGGTGAGGACTCCGCTGCTGCAGCACGCAGTGATGATCGAGGCCGTCGAGAATCACATGCCGGAGGTAATCGTGATCGACGAGATCGGCACCGAGCTCGAGGCTGGCGCGGCGCGGACCATCGCCGAGCGCGGCGTTCAGCTGATCGCCACCGCGCACGGCCAGACCCTCGAGAACCTTCTCGTCAACCCGACCTTGAACGACCTGCTTGGGGGCATCCAGAGCGTCACCCTTTCCGACGAGGAGGCCCGCCGTCGCGGAACCCAGAAGTCGGTGCTCGAGCGGAAGGCGCCGCCGACCTTCGACGTTTTGGTGGAGATCCAGGATCGCGACCGAGTTGCCATCCACATGCCTTTGGCTGAGGTGGTCGACACCGCCCTTCGAGGCCCGCTGCTGAGTCCAAAGATTCGAATGCGCACACGCGAAGGCAGGGTCATCTCCAACGTCGACGCCCCGAACGTGGTGACGCCAGAGCCTCCGGCCCCATCAGCGTCCAAGCCGCTGGGGATCTTTCCCTACGGCGTGAGCCGGCACCACGTCGAGCAATCGATCCGCGATCTTGACCTACCGGTTCGAGTGCTCGGGAATCTCGATGGCGCTAGCGCGGTGCTCACGTTGAAGAACCATTACCGGCGCCGGCCCGACAGCCTTCGCCAGGCGGAGAGTCGCGGCTTGCCCATCCACATTCTGAAGAGCAATTCCGCGACGCAGGTGCGCGACGCGCTCGCTCGTATCTACGGCGTCGACAAGAAAGATGACGCCACCACCAACGCGCTTGCCGAGGCGGCCGCCGCGATCAAGGCTGTGAAGACAACTCTGCGACCGGTCGAGATCTCACCCCAGAACGCTTACCTCCGCCGCCTGCAGCACCAGCTCGTTTCGGAGAACGAGCTCTCCGCACGCAGCACAGGCAAGGAGCCGCAGCGTCACCTCCGCATAACCCCGGCACCCGAAGAAGCCGCGCATTTGTAATGGCACGCGGCCTCTTCATCACGTTCGAGGGCACTGAGGGCTCGGGCAAGACGACGCAGGTCGAGCTGTTGGGCCAGAAGCTCGCTCACCGCCAGCCGCTGATGGTTCGTGAGCCTGGGGGCACGGAGCTAGGCGAGCGGTTGCGCGAGGTGGTTCTTAACAGCGGCATGGAGCTCGACGGCGAGGCGGAGATGTATCTCTTCATGGCCGCACGGCGGCAGCTTCTTCAAGAGCTGATCACCCCGGCGCTCGCGCTTGGCCGGATCGTCATCGCCGACCGCTACCACGACTCGACGCTTGCCTACCAGGGCGGGGGACGCGGCGTCCCCGTGACGTGGCCGGCGACGTTCCCTCGCCCGGACATGACGTTTCTTCTCGCCCTTCCCGTGCAAAAGGGCCGCGAGCGCCAGCTGAGCGCGGGCAAGAGCGCTGACCGGGTGGAGCGGGAGTCGGTCGAGTTCCACAACCGGGTGGCCGTGGAGTATGAGCGGATTGCCGCGGCCGAGCCTGAGCGGATCACTCGCCTCGACGCCAGCGAATCAAGAGAAGCCGTGCACCACAAGGTGATGAGCCGCGTCCAGGCAGCCGTCGACGCGTTCGAAAAGATCTAATTCCTAACTAAGCTGCAAACTGGCTGCACGACTCGACACTAGTATCGGAACGTGATTCGGGTCGAGGGACTCCGCAAGAGCTTTGGCGACGTTCGCGCGGTCGATGGCGTCGACCTGCAGGTGGAACGTGGCGAGCTGCTCGTGCTGCTGGGTCAAAACGGGGCAGGCAAATCGACAACTCTGCGATGTCTCGGGGGCATCCTCAGGCCTGATGCGGGACTGATCGAGCTCGACGGGCTGCGCCTGCCCGAGAAGCTGGATGCGGTGCGCGCCCGGCTCGGCGTCGTACCCGACCAGGCGCGGCTGTACGGACGAAACACCGCGCCCGAGTACCTCGATCGATTCGGCTACCTCTACGGCGTACCGGAGGTCAAGCGCCGCAAGAAGATCGCGGAGCTGCTCGAGCGTTTCGAGCTGGCCGACCGCGCCGACACCGTGCTCGCGGCGTACTCGCGCGGGATGGCGCAGAAGGTTGCGTTGATCAGGGCGACGCTGCACGAACCCGACTGGATCTTCTGCGACGAGCCAACGGCCGGCCTCGACCCTGTCGCCGCGGCCGACATGCGCCACTACCTGGCGGAGCAGAAAGAACGCGGAGCCGCGCTGATCGTGACCACGCACGTGTTGAGCGAGGCGGAGCTGATGGCCGACCGCATCGCGATCATGCGCATGGGGGTCATCGTCACTCGAGGCACGCTCGAGGACCTGCGTCATGAGGCAGCGAAGGGCAGGCGCCTGTCGGCTCACCTGAGCAAACCGGTCGCTGACCCGAAGCCGCTGGACGCCTGGCTCAGCGAGCACGCGGTGGAGCACGAGTTCAGTGGCGACCGTCTCACGTACACGCTGCCGTGGCAGGCCACGGCCGCGGACCGCGCAGCATTCGCCGCCGAGCTCCAGCGCCGCCTGGCCAGCCAGGACGCGCCGTTCCACGAGCTAGAAGAGGTCGAGACAAGCCTCGAGTCGGTCTACCTCAAGGCGATGGAGGAGCCGGTCTCGCCGTCATTGCTGCCCATGCCCGCCCCCGCCGCCGTTTCCGGAATCGGCGCGCCTCGGATGTTTGCGTCGCTGCGCTCACAGCGCAACCTGCTGCGCCACTCGCTGCCGTTCTACGTCAGCTCCTGGTGGCGACGCGGAGACCTGAGCTGGGTCATGTATCTCAATGCGTTCGTGCTCCTTCTGGTCGCGGGCACCTCGCTTTTTGGGCAGCTGCCTGGGGTGGCCGGGCAGGTGGCCGAACGCTTCGCGGGTGGCACCGCTCTACAGGCCGGACTGCTGTTGCCGCTGTTCTTCATGTCGTTCGCATTGCTCGAATCGATCAAGAGCTCGATCGGGATCTGGTGGGAGAAGGCGCAGCAGTCGCTCGAGGTGTTGCTCTACACGCCGATCGACGACCCCTCCCTGATCTGGTTGGAGGTGCTGCCGGGGGCGGTGGTCAGCACCGTGTGGGTGACGTTCTGGATGGCGGCAGGCATGACCTTGCTGACGCTGTTCGGGCAGAGCGCGCCTTGGGACCTCCTGCCGATCTTCGCTTTCGTCGCCGCGGTCACCGCTTACTGGGCGGCGATGGGACGCATGCTCGGTTTCATGC
>DATCPW010000208.1:0-5575 GCA_036569865.1 Candidatus Dormiibacterota bacterium | reverse complement strand
CCACTTGAACGAGGACGAGTAGTTGAACGCGAAGCGAGCCTTGGGGAATCGCTTGCGGATCTCGCTGCAGAACTGCTCTGTCGGCCCGCGCTCGGCCGTGGGGAACTCGCACCACAGGAGGTCGGGCACGCCGCTGTCCATGTAGCGCAGGCCGCGGTCGATCGCGAGCTGGATCCCGCGCTTGGTCTCAGGCGCCTCGCTCGCCGACACGCCATCGGTGCGGGCGATGATCACGAAGTCCTTGTGGCCCAGGTCGTCGGCGGCGTTGCGCATCATCTTCAGCTTGCCCACGAACTCATCAGCCGAGATCAGGGCCTTGCCCGCGATGTGGCCGCAGCGCTTGGGCATCACCTGGTCCTCCAGGTGCGCGGCGGCGGCGCCCGCCCTCACATAGAGGTCAATCGTCCGCTGGACGTTGAACAGGTTGCCGTAGCCCGCGTCCATGTCGACGACGACTGGGGGAATCTCTAGATGGAGGGGAGCCACGCCTTTGTCGGGGTCGCCCATCGCCATCGTGAGCTGGAACTTGCGCAGAGCGCTGACCGTGCGGCGCGCGCCGTCGGCGATCTCGACCGAGGAGTAGATGTCCATGTCGGTCGTGCCGAGGTGGCCGATGGCGAACGAGTAGCCGCTGAAGTAGACGGCGTCGAAGCCGTGATACATCACGAGCTCGGCGCCGAAGGGGTCGTAGACGCCCGGGCCGAAGACGTACGGCTTGGTGGCCAGCAGGCGACGAAGGCGCTTGCTGGGCTCCTCGTTACGCGACGCGGGAACCTTGAAGCCGTCAGGGAGCAGGGGGGTCGAGACCAGGTCCATGCGCGGCTCCTTCACTCGTTCTCGTGATCGCAGTTACAGGGCTCGGGGCACTCGCACTCGTGGGTCGAAGGCGCTGTTTCGAGGTCGGTGGTCTGTTCCATGTAATACATAACGCCGAAGGTAGACCGAGCGGTGATATTCGTCCAATCAATTGATTGGATCATAGATATAGGGAGAGTCGATATCAGCCGGTGGCGGTGAGCAGCTCCAGAAACGCCGCCACTATGCCTTCCGCCTTGCCGGAGTCGAGACGGCGGTACGCAACTATCGACTGGTACATCGGTGGCGCGTCCTTCATGTTCACCCGGCGCAGCGCCTTCGTCTCGACCTCGCGCGCCACGGCAGAGCGCGGCAGGAGCGCGACGCCGAGGCCCCTCTCGACCATCTTCTTCGCGGCCTCGATCGAATCCAGCTCCATCAAGCCGCGCAGCTTCACCCCGGCAGCGAGGAACGCCGCCTGCGTGATCTCGTAGTAGCTCGACGTGAGGTCGAACATGATCATCCTCTCGGCCGCGACCTCTTCCATCGCCACGCTGCGGCGCTTGGCGAAGGGATGGCTGGGAGCGCACACCAGCACGAGCTCTTCGGTGTGGAACTGGTGCATCTCGAGGTCGGGATGCCGGATCGCGCGGCCGAGCCCGATCTGCACCTCGTCGCTGAGCACGAGATCGACGATGTCCTCGGAGTGCCCCGTGCGAACCGAGACCTCGACCCGTGGATGGTCCGCAACGAACTTCTCGAGGAGCTCCGGGAGGATGTAGGTGCTGACCGCGGGAGCCGCCCCGATCATCAGGTGCCCGGCGGACGCCGTCCTCACCTGCTCCAGGACGTCGCGACCGTCGACCAGGGCCCGCATGGCGCGCTGGGCGAACGGCACCATGGCGCGGCCGGCGTCGGTGAGGCGCATGCCGTGAGGGGTGCGCACGAAGAGCGGGGCGCCAAGCTCGCGCTCGAGCCCGTGAAGGCGGGCGGTCAGCGTCGGTTGGGTGACGAACAGGGCCTCGGCGGCACGGCTGACGCTGCCCCGGCGCGCCACCTCGAGGAAGCCCTCGATCTGGACGAGCTGGATGCCACGAGCCTTGCTGTTACTCGATTCATCTATGGCCACGGCCGTCAACGCAAATTCTATCTATGGGTCTCGCCCCGGAATGTGGCCATTTGTGCCCTTTTGGCCGTCCTCCCGCGCCGGGATACGACCATTTGTGCCCTTTTGGCCCTTTTCACCGCCCGGTTTGGTGGGCTCAGTTGCTCCGCTTTCTTAGTAAAACTGCCGCCGCGGCTACCGCCAGCGCCCAGACGGGGCCCATGGTGATCACGAATGGCCTGATCGTGTCGCTGTTCGAGTGCGATACGCGATCGAATGCCTCGAACACCGCCACCGTGCCGTAGAGCAGGACGATGAGCGCGACGGCGACCCAGATGACAGTCCCGACCTTCATGACGGTGGCAACGCCCCGCTTTTGTGATCGGTTACGACAGGCGCCTTGTAGACGAGCTCGCCTGCCCTCACCGGAACCTTGAGGTAATTCTCGGGTGGAGCGAGAGGGCACGCCCACCGTGGGCTGTAGGCGCACGAGGCGTTGTACGCGTAGTTGAAATCGATCACGACCTCCGGGGAGCCCGGTGTGACCTCGAGCACGAGGCCGTCAGTGTCCTTCGCGGTGTCGAACAGATAGCGCCCGCCACCGTACGTCTCGCGGCCTGAAGTCGTGTCGCGAAAGGGCACGAACAATCCGCCGGCGTACTGGACGAGGCTGAGGACGGTCAAGCGGCACTCCTCACCACCCAGCTGGAACACCAACGTGGCCGCGCGCCTGTATCGCACCGCGCCATCGTCGCCGCCGGTGTCGATGAGGAGCTCGGTCCCGTCGCCGTCCTCGACCTGCGCTCGCACGCGATATGCGTCGTCGGCGGCGAAGTAGCTCAGGCCTTTGAAGGCCGCGCGTTCTTCGGGTTCGATGGGCGACTGGGGGTGGGTCTTGAAAAGATCGTCGCGGCCCCGTCTGAAGTCGTGAATCGTGTCCGAGCCGCGCATGCGGTACAGGTCGCCGGCCCGCCGGCGCCAGTCGACCAGGTCGAGCAGCGCTTGGGCTACCACTTCTCCCAGTGGACGATGCCATCGAGCGGCAGCCGCTGCGCCGGCTTGAAGTCGCCGCCGGTGCTGAAGCCGAGCGCGAGCAATGCGGCCTGCGTGTATCGCTCGTATGGGATGCTGAGAAGGTCGGCGACCTCGCGCTCGTACTTGAGGTGAAGGGTCGTCCACGATCCGACGACGCCACGATCACGGGCGGCGAGCATGAAGCTCCACGCCGCCGGCAGGATGGAACCATAAAGGCCCGCCGTCTCCATGTTTGAGGCTCCGGGACGATCGACGCGTCCCTCGATGCACGGGATGACCATGACGGGCACCTCATGCATCCGATCGGCGAGGTACTGCGCCGACGACACCACGCGTGGGAGCTGTTCGCGCCGTGGATCGTCCTTCGCATAACGCTGGCCGCCACTCGCTGCGTACGCGTACCACGACTTCTTATAGAGCTCGCCGATCACCTGCTTCTTGGCGGGTTCGGTGACGAAAACGAACTGCCATCCCTGGCTGTTGGATCCGGTCGGCGCCTGGACGGCGACCTCGAGGCATTCGAGGAGCAGCTCGCGGGGCACCGGCCTGTCGAAATCGATCCGCTTGCGGACCGAGCGCGTGGTGGTGAGTACTGTGTGCGCGTCCATCGGTCAGGACTCCGATTCCGGGATCAGCCGGTAGCTGGCGGCCGGGGGCAGGTTGGACAGCGCCTGGTGCACGTCATCCTCGCTGGCATCCATGACGGATAGGACATAGCGCCTGCCGAGTGGGGTCGCGGCCGCCGGAGCAGTCGGGGTCGTCGCGGCCATCGACTCGACCGCCGCCGGTACAGCGATCATCGCCGGCGCCGCCTCCACCTCATGCTTTGCGGGCCGCGCCGCCGCGTCCGCCCTGAGGACGCGCCAGTGATACACCCCGATGATGACTGCAACGACCAGGACCGCCAGGTAGTGGCCGAAGTCCAGATTGGCCGCGCTGTGGAGAGTAGGACTCGCGCTGAACACCTGTTGAAGCACGACGTTCAAAAGCCCGATGCCCGAACCGAGCAAAGCAAGCACGCTGACCAGGAGTGCCGCCCAGACGTAGAGGCGCCGGCTCAGCGATTGGCGGTCACCGGGCCATGGGGCGTGCCGCCAGTGCGCCAGCCACACCGCCACGCCGACGACGAACAGCGTGGCCCAGAAGCTGATCGGGTCTCTCCAGTCGGAAGCCTTCACCCCGATGAGAGGGGCCTCGATCTGCTCGGCCAGGTTCCACAGGACGCCGGCCGCCCCGGCCCCCAGCGCCGCCATCGAGACCAGGGCGGCGAGGTTGGTATACAGACGGCGAACGCCGGCCTGGCGGTCGACCTCGTGGGAGCCGGTGTCGTGCGCAAGGCGCCGGCGCACCAGGAACCACGCAGCTCCATACACGACGAGTACGGCGACTGGCGATGCCATGGCGGCGACGATGTCGTTGCCCACGTTGCCCGGGTTGGAGACGCCGAGCAGTCGCGCGAGGCCGTAGTAGAGGATCTGAGCGGCCCCGATCAGCGCGAACACCATGCAGACGGCGACCGCGATGAAGCCCTCGAGCGCGCGCAATGTCGATTTGCGATCGTCTTCGAGGTAGCTTCGCGCCAGGACGGCGGCGTGGAAGCCCCAGAGCACAAGGCCTCCCACCAGCAGTCCGGCCGCGTCACCGATGTACCGGTACTGGTCTGTGCCCAGCGTGCTGTTCAACAGCCGAAGCCAGATGAGGATGATCAGGCTGGCAGCGCCCGACAGCATCATCAACAAACCGAATAGCAGCGCCGGGTACATGTACCAGCGACGCAACGAGGCCGAGCGGCCCTGCTCGCCGGCGGCGGCGCGGTCGCGCGCCGCGATCCGGTAGTGCAGAGCCCAGAAGCCGCCGAGGACGAGGGCGATCCACGCCGCTTGGCTGGTCGAAAGCAGACCGGCGTTCGCGCCACAGCTGAATGGCCGGTACGCAAACGAGTTGACGGGAGAGCAATCGATAATCGGCCGCAGGTAATTGGCGATCGCGTTGTCGAGAGCGATGGCGGCGCCGATCGACATCACCAGGCAGGCCCAGTAGACGTAGAGGCGGCGGATGGCTGAGGCTCGTTCCGCAGGGTCGCGGTGCGCGTAGCGGCGCGCGAACCAGAAGTGCACGCCCCAAACCACCAGCGCTACCACCGTCGAGGCGGTGGCGACGCCGAGGGCGCCCCTGTTGAATTCCGCGTTGGGATCGTTGAAGACGAACAGCAGGACCGTGTAGCCGAGCGCAGACAAACCGGCCGCCAGCGTGCCGAGCGCAGCGGCGCTGACCACGTACAGATAGAGCCGGCGCAGGATCATGGCGCCAACCGTACTACCATGCGCCAGTGATCTCTCATGAACTTCTCGCAGTCCTCGCGTGCCCCAAATGCCACACGAAAGTGGAGCTGAAAGAGCCGGACCACCTGCGCTGCCCGCAGTGCAAAGTGCTCTACCCGATAGTGGACGGCATCCCCGTGATGCTCATCGAAGAGGCCAAGCCGGAGTAGGCGACTAGGCGGCGCACTGGTAGCGGCTGGTGTCGATCGGGTGGCGGCCGTTGACGTCGTTGAGGTCCGAGTTGATCTCGTCGTCGGTCAGCGCATAGGCCTGGTTCGGGTCGCTGGCCGAGGTCGCGAACACGATCCCGAGCACCTTG
>DATCPW010000207.1:0-5574 GCA_036569865.1 Candidatus Dormiibacterota bacterium | reverse complement strand
GAACAAACTTCCGGCGTCCGACTACGCAGCGGCAACCTGGGCGAGCGACACGTGAGTACGCACCTCCGGTGGCTGCCGAAGCGTGTTGTGAACGGTGCAATGCTCGATCACGCGCGAGAAAGCCTCCAATCGGTCTGGGGGGAGCGCTGGTACCTCGACATTCAGGTCGATGTCGCCGATTCGCGTCGGATTCGCAGCAAACGCGTACTTGCAGGTGACGACGAGCCCGTCTGTCGAGAGTTTCGGTGCAGGAGCCCCTCAGGGGCAGAGGCGATGGTCCTTCGCGCTCGAGGCACTATGGCCCTTGGCGATTGATCAGTTAAAGAACGGCGGGTCAAGGCAGAGAGATCGCGAGGCACAGCACACCGACGAGCTGCGCGACTCAGGATCTGCTTTGACCCCCAGTATCAGATCGGCTGCAGCGTCGCTGCATGGGTGCCCAGCAGCGAATATGGCGGGGCCAGATCAACCCCGTCCGGGTTGCTCAGGAAGCCCAGCGTGCTGCCCGGACGGCCGGTCGTGCCGTACTGCCAGACCACCTGGTTGGTCCGGGGGTCGACGACGATGACCCGGTGGTTGGCATCGTCGTTGAGCAAGACATCGCCATTGGGCAGCCCGACTGCGAGCGAGGGATGGTTCAGCGCAGCCGCGCCGGTGGGGCGATAGCGCCAGATTGTGTGGCCGGATCGGTCAAAGATGACCACCTGGCCCGGGTAGGAGTAGTCCACGGTCAGGTAGCGGTTGGGGCCGATCTCGTTGGTGTCCGACGGGTAGGCGACGCCCGGCGGGTGCGTCGACCAGAGCACCTTGCCGCCGGGAGCGATCTCGTTCACCCAGTCGCCGTTGATCTCAGTGACCAGCCAGTTGCCGTTCTGCAGGGGGAATGCCCCGTTCGGGCTGCCGAAGCGCAGCGGCGGATTGTGGTAGCACGAGCCGACCTGGCCGTAGCTACGGGTAATCGCATGCTTGCCCTTGGCGACCACGATGATCCGGCAGTTCACGATGTCCGCGATCACGACGTCACCGTTGGGCAGCACCATAGCGTCGTCGGGGTTCCACAGCCGATTCGGGCCCGAACCGTGCACGCCGGGTTGCCCGTACCGCCAGACGATCTTGTGAGTGGCCACGTCGATGAGAGTGACTGCGAAGTCCTCCTCCTGCGTGGCGATGATCTGCCTGCCGTCCGGGCTGAAGAACGCGTCGTCCGGCAGCTTGAAAGTCTGGCCGGGGGCCAGATCGCCGGGCCGTGGGAACTGCCAGAGCACCTGGCCGGCGGGGCTGATTTCAACCAGCCGGTTGTTGTCCTCGTCCGCAATCAGGAGTGGTCCGGGCAACACGTTGGGATGCGACCCGGCGGCCAGATGACCCGCCGCCCACGGCATCTGTATCGATACCGCCGGCGCGTCACCAAGATCCGGAACCGTGATCTGGGCACCTGTGTCGAGATAACTCTTGTGCGTCGCGACGACTGTGTAAACACCTGGTTCCAGGGGCCCCAGCCCGAGCCGCGCGATCCCTGTTGAGGCGGCGATCGCGGAGACCGAGGAACCTTGAACGATGACATTCGCGCCGCTCAACGGGTGCCCGTTGACGTCAGTGACCGTAATCGCGACGGTGGGTTGAGGGAGAACCACTTCTGTCCAGGTCTCCGTATAGCGCACCGGCTGCGAGCCCGGAATCGCGAATCGCGGTGAGTTTGATCCTAGAAGAGCAATCTGCCGACCCTGGCTGCAGTCGCAGAAGCTTGCCTCATATGAGTAACTACCCGCGGCTTTTGGCGTGGCGGTCACCGAGATTGTTCTGGTTTCGCCTTCCTGAATCGGGCCGCACAAGAGCAAGCCATCCTGCGCGGGTTGTCGACAGTCCGCATTGGTGTTAACGATCCTGTGCTGAGTTATCCAGCCATCCCCACCGTTCAGTCGTAGACCGAGGTCGCCGATGTTCGCACCCAAGTTTCGGATGTCGAAAGTCCAGGTGCCGAGACGTGAAGCCACGGGCTGAACTGGGCCGGCGATCTTGACATCAACTCGCTGTGGCGAAAAGAAGATGATCGCACCGACAGTCGCACTGACAGTGAGAAGCGCTACCACCGCGATGGCAATCAGAACCCAATGCCGTCTCAAGTCGGTTCCGCCCTGCAACTCGATGCCATACGTTTAGCTACTTACCTCGATCGCGTCGCACGTGCTTGCGATTGTCGCATCGTGCGTTCCTCACAGAGCTTTTGTCATGTACGAAGTGAGGCTTGTTCAGTCCTGCGTATTTAAAGTCGAGCCCTGACCGGTTTCCCGGCCAGGGCTTTGGTCGACTCTCACAAAGATTGGACCAGTTAGGGGGCGGACAGTGTCAAAAACGCTTATCCCGAGGTCGACCCATCTGGGCGCCCACTTCGCGGTCACGGATTTATAGAGCCGTTCGGCCCTACGCGCCCGCGAGGCCGCCGATATCCTCGAGCGATATGTGTGCGGTCGTGCGCTCGCGGCGCCGGGTGGTCGTCATCGGTGGCGGCATAACCGGGCTGTCGGCCGCATACGCCCTCGCCTCACGGCCCAGCGCGGACCAGCCGCAGGTAATCGTGCTCGAGGCGACAGGTCGGTTGGGCGGAAAGGTGTCGACCGAAAGGGTCGGCGGCCTGCAGGTCGAGGCCGGTCCCGACGCCTTCCTCATCCGGACTCCAGCCGCGGTCGACCTGTGCCGGCGCCTTGGCATCGGCGACCAGCTCGTCGCGCCGAGCCGCGCTCCTGCGGCGATATGGATTCGCGGCCGGCTGCGCCCGATACCTCGCAGTCTCGCGCTGGGCGTGCCCACCTCTGTAACAGGCCTGGCCGGCTCGCGAATCCTTTCCTGGAGCGGAATCACACGCGCGGCGGTCGAACCGCTCGTTCCGCGCCACCGCGTCGATGGCGACCGGTCGGTGGCCGACCTCGTCATCCCACGCTTCGGCAGGCAGGTCTTCGATCGCCTAGTGGATCCTCTCCTGAGCGGCATCTATGCTGGCCGGACCGATCGGCTAAGCGCCGAGTCGGTCCTGCCGCAACTGGCCGAGCTGGCCCGGACCAATCGAAGCCTGCTGCTCGGATCGCGCACGCTTCCGAAGCCGAGGGCCGGCGCGCCAATGTTCAACAGCCTGTCGAGCGGGCTCGGGACGTTGGTGGCGGCGCTGGAGGAAGCGATCCGCGACACGGCCGAGGTCCGGGCGGGCGTGTCGGCCACTTCGGTCCGGATGGAGGCAAACCGGGCGTTCCTGGTTGAAGTGGACGGCAAGGCTCCTTTCAGCGCCGACGCCGTGATCATCGCCGCGCCGGCATTCGCAGCGTCGAAGATGCTCGCCGCGTCGAGTCCCGGCCTGAGTGCCGAACTCGGCGCGATCGAGTACGCGTCTGTGGCGACTGTCGCGCTTGTTTACCCGCGCGAGGCGCCGGCACGGCCGATGGACACAAGCGGGTTCCTCGTTCCGCGCACCGAGGGGCGCTTGCTGGTCGGGTCGACGTGGGTGACCGCCAAGTGGCCGCACCTCGACTCCGGTGACCGTGTCGTCTTCCGCTGCGCGGTCGGGCGTGCCGGCGACGACCGGTGGCAGTCCCTCGACGACCGCCGACTCGCCGACGCCGTCCACGCCGAGCTCGCCGAGGCCATCGGCCTGCGCAGCCCGCCGTCGGACTCCGGAGTCGTCCGCTGGCCGGCGGCGATGCCCCAATACAACGTGGGACACGAAGCGCGATTGCGTCGAGTGGAGGAGTTCTTGCAGGAGCTGCCGGGCCTGTTCCTCGCCGGGGCCGCCTACCGAGGCATCGGCCTCCCGGCCTGCGTCCAGCAGGGACGCGACGCGGCGGAAAAGGCGATGGCACACCTGGGGCTGGGCGTGGAGGCCTTGCGATGAGCCAGGCCGTGGCGGTCCAGCCGAGAGGACATGGGCTCAATTTCGGTGAGCGCCCCATGCTGGTCTTCTGGGAGGTGACGAGGTCATGCCTCCTCAGCTGCCGCCATTGCCGCGCCTCGGCCATCGCGACCGCTCTGCCGGGCGAGCTGTCCGCCTCGGAGGGGCGCGAGCTGGCGCGTCAGGTCGCCGCGTTCGGGCGGCCATACCCGATCCTGGTGATGACCGGCGGTGACTGCCTTATGCGCCCCGACATCCACGAACTTGCGGCCTATGCGGTCGGGCTCGGGATTCCAGTCGCTCTATCGCCCTCGGTGACGCCGCTGTTGACCCCAGAAGCCGCGGTGAGGATCAAAGCTACCGGTGTCCGCGCCGTCTCGATCAGCCTGGATGGCGCGCAGGCGCGCACCCACGACACCGTGCGCGGGGTTCCGGGCCACTTCGCCAAGACGGTGGACGCCCTGCTGATGCTGAAGGGCAGCGGCCTGAAGGTGCAGGTCAACACGACGGTGATGCGCGACAACGTCGAGGAGCTGGCTGACGTGGCGGCCCTCATGGAATCGATCGGCGTCGACATGTGGGAGGTTTTCTTCCTGGTCAGCGTGGGTCGGGGTGAGGACGTCGAGCCGATCACGCCACGGGAGCACGAGGAGGTTTGCCACTTTCTGTTCGACGCGTCGCGCTACGGGTTTGTCGTGCGCACGGTGGAGGCGCCGTTCTTCCGTCGTGTGGTCCGATGGCGTCGAGGGCTCGACGACGACGTCGAGGTCGCGAACGCCTTCGGGCTCGGCAGCCTGTACGGCAGGCTCGAGGCGCGGCTGCGCGTGCTGCTCGGTCCGGGAGTTGCCCGGCCGGCGGCGCAGAGCGCGTCCACCCGCGACGGCAAGGGAATCGTATTCGTCGCACATGACGGTGACGTTCATCCGGCCGGCTTCCTGCCGGTGACGCTTGGCAACGTCCGCGAGCGGCCGCTGGCCGACATTTACCGCGACAGCGACCTTCTGAATAGGATTCGCGGCGCACAGTTCAGCGGCCGGTGCGGAATCTGCGAGTTCAAGGACCTCTGCGGCGGCTCGAGATCGCGCGCATTCGCGACCTTCGGCGATGCGCTTGCAGAAGACCCGGCATGCAACTACGTGCCGGCCTTGGGTCTCCTGCCGACGACGGTCAGACGCCGCGCGGCTTGTCCAAGGCCGTGACGTTCAGCTCGAGGGTCAGGAGTTGAGAGCGACTACGCCTGGGCGATTTCCAGCCACTTCACGACGCCCACAAGCTCGGCCGACTTCAGTACAAATGGTGGAAACGGGCATCGAGGCGATCGCCGCCGATCGGATGCACGGGGCTGGGTACCTGGCGCGTAAGGCGTTGGGGATTCTGGCTCTGGCCACTCCAGACAGTCGACCTGACGTCGCCGGGCGGTTGGCGGGGCTTCGGCCTGAGATGCCGGCAATCGCCGCGGCTGTCCAAGAAGCGATGGCGTCCGGCAGCATCCGCGCGGTGATCCGCCGCGCCGACGCAGAACGGCGTCGTGTAGCCCGTTCGGCCATCCGCGCACTCCGGCGGCGGCGCGTGGCTACTATCTCCAACAGCTCTCTGGTCGCGCGCGCTCTGGTATACGCAAGCCCAATCAGCGTTCAGGTGATCGTCCACGGTCCGGCTGATGAGGGCCACGCGCTCGTCGCTGACCTTCGAGCCGC
>DATCPW010000206.1:0-3971 GCA_036569865.1 Candidatus Dormiibacterota bacterium | reverse complement strand
CGACAGCACTGGGCTTGGCTCGGTCATCGCGGCCCTGAAGCTGGTTCGCAGCTCCAAGGGCGACCTCCGGCTGGCGGCCCCCAATCAGCAGGTGCGGGTGGTCCTCGAGCTGACCACCCTGGACAGGGTGTTCCCCTACTTCGCCACTGTCGAGGAAGCCCTCACTGACTTCTGACCCCGACCGCGACCCTCAGCCCATCGCTCCACCCTTTGAGTTTCACGCCACACTCACTCGATTGGAAGATGGATTGGACACCCTTCACCACTCGGTGGACCTGCTGCGCGAGCGCACAGGCCGCGGCGCCGACGATCAGAACCTGATCCTGTTCGAAACCGCCCTCGCCGAGATCGGCTCGAACGTGCTCATCTACACGGGCAGGCACGGGGCAAACGGGGCGCCTGTCGAGTACGAATTGAGGCTAGAGGCGAGCACGGCAACTGCATCTTTTACCGATCAGGGACCTCCCCTTCATAATCAATTGCCTCGCGCCATGCCAGCGCCAACAAGCGAGGCCGGTCGCGGCCTCGCGATCGCACGCAAGGTGCTCGATGAGCTGGGATACAAACGCGATGGCGAGGTGAACTATTGGCGACTGGTGAAACGGCTGTAAGCGCAGGAGGCGAACACTCGGAGGAAGGGAATCGGGTCCTGATCCACGACTTTCGCAACCTGCTCGCAGTGATCGTGAACTACTGCGAGCTGATCGCCGAGGAAACGGGCGATCCCGAAGCCGTGCGCACCGACATCCAGGAGATTCGCGTCGCTGCCGAACGGGCGATCGCGCTGACCGAAAAGCTGAGGCGCCCTCCGGTTCCCGCTCCCGATTCGGAGTCCACCGCGAGCGCGCCGTGACTGTGACCCGCAGGCCGGGTGCGGCCAAGACCGCAGCGGGCGGCGACGGCCAGGTGCCTGCTCGTGAGCTCGTGCTGGTGGTCGACGACGACGACCAGATGCTGCGCCTGGTCAAGCGCGTGCTCGAGCGTGCCGGTTTCGAGTGCGTGACCGTCGACAACGGAGAGGTCGCGCATGAGTCGGCGGTCGATTGGCGCCCGGACATCATCCTGCTTGACCTCATGCTCGGGTCCACGACGGGCGACCAGATCCTTGCCGACATTCGTAAGGATTTCCGGACGCGCTTGATCCCCGTCGTGTTCCTCACGGTCCGGAGCTCCCTGAAGGACAAGGTGGAGCACCTACTTGCCGGAGCGGACGACTATGTGACGAAGCCGTTCATCGCAGAGGAGCTCGTTGCGCGATTGCGAGCTGTCATCAGCCGCTCCACGAACACGCGCGACCTCAACCCGCTGACCGGGATGAGCGGAAACACCGACATCCTTCGCGAGATCAACCTGCGCCTCAAGGCCAACGAGCGGTTCGCGGTCCTCTATCCCGACATCGACACCTTCAAGAGCTACAACGACCACTACGGCTTCCTTCGCGGAGACGACGTGATCAAGACGCTCGGCACGATCATCCTCGAGGTGCTCGAGGCGCATTACTCGCCACATCACTTCGGCGGCCATGTCGGCGGCGACGATTTCGTGATCCTGACCGAGCCAGGCCTGGCCGAGTCGGTCGCAGCCGAGATCACCAAGCGCTTCGACGAGGCGATCCCCGACCTGTACGACGAGGTCGACCGGGTACGCGGCTGGATCGAGTACGAGGATCGCAGCGGCTCCGCGCTCAAGACTGGCCTCGTCTCTGTGTCGATCGGCATCGTCGTCGCTGAGCCCGGCAGCTACGAGAGCGCCGCCGCCCTCGCCTCCCGCGCAGCCGAGGTCAAGGGCGTGGCGAAACGAATGCCCGGATCGAGGTGGGTCGTCGACCGCCGCCGCCCGCCAGAGGCTCGCGGAGGCCGCACACGTTAATGACACCGTTAATGAGGAGAAGGACCGGGTTCCCGATGCTAGCATCGACCAATTCCACCCACGCGGGTGATTGCCAATGAGTGACTTCGAACCAACCACATCCACGACTCCGCAAGTTCTGACCGATGACGCGCCGTCTGCGGTGATCGCTGCACGCACGCCCGAGCCAGGCGCCGCCAAGGTCGCCCGCCGCCAGGTCGCAGTGCATCGTCTCGATGGCGGCCTCGAGCGCGGCGAATCCGATGCACGATCCCTGAGCCCGGACGGCTTCCCGATCTACACACCACCAGACCTGGATCGCGCGCGCTGGATTCCGGTGCGGGACATCAAGTACGTGGTCTTCGGCTCACTTGACGACCCCGACCTCGAGGCCGACCCGGGCGAGAAGAGCCAGGCGCGCAAGGCGATCCTGCGCTTCCGTGACGGCGAGTGGCTTGCCGCCTACATGGACTCGGGGCAGCCGCCGGACGGCGCCGGCCTCGCCATCAAGATCCGTTTGACCGAGCGCCAGCGCGTCATTCCCGCCATCGCCGCCAACCCCGCGCTGCTGGAGATGCAGTTCGTCGACCTGTGGGCCACCACGACCGACTCGGCGCAGCCCCACCGCCGGCGATCCGACATCGTTGAGGCGGCGGCGCGGCAGGGCCGCGACCTGCAGACGCTCGCCAACGACTTCCGCGACCGGCTCGCGCTGATCCGCGACGTCGGCCTTACGACCGGCGATACGCTCGCGTTCTCGCGCGCTGTGCGCACGCACCTCGACCGGTTCCTGGCCGAGGATGGCATCAACCTCAACTCGGTCGAGAAGTCGGCCCTCGCCGACATCATCCTTCGCGCCGCTGTCGGCTATGGACCTCTCGACAGCCTGCTTCACGACCGCTCGGTCAGCGAGATCATGGTCAACGGACCGGACCAGGTGTTCATCGAGCGGCGGGGCGTTCTGAGCAAAGCCGACATCCGCTTCGAGGACGAGAACCAGCTGCTGGAGACGATTCGCCGCATGGTCGCGACCACCGGCCGCCACATCGACGGTCTGAACCCAATGGTCGACGCCCGCCTGCCCGACGGCAGCCGTGTCAACGCGATCATCCGGCCCGCCGCCCTCCACGGCGCCGCTCTCACGATCAGAAAGTTCAAGGACGCCGTCCTCGGTATCGACGACCTGACCCGCGAGGGCAGCTTGAGCCCCGCGATGGCGGAGTTCCTCAAGGCCGCGGTGCTCGGCCGCATGAACATCCTGGTCTCCGGCGGAACCGGATCCGGCAAGACCACGACCCTCAACGTCATCGCGCGCTTCATCCCGCACAACCAGCGCGTGATCACCATCGAGGACGCCGCCGAGCTGCAGATCGACCACCCGCACGTCGTCGCCCTCGAGCACCGCCCAGCCAACGTCGAAGGCAAGGGTGAGCTGACGATCCGCCAGCTGCTGCGAAACAGCCTCCGAATGAGGCCTGACCGCATCCTCGTCGGTGAGGTGCGCGGCTCGGAAGCCCTCGACATGCTCCAGGCCATGAACACCGGGCACGACGGCAGCATGTCGACGATCCACTCCAACTCGGCGCGCGACGCGCTGTCCCGACTCGAGACGATGGTGATGATGGCGTCGATCGACATTCCCTTCGAGGCTGTGCGCGCGCAGATCGCCTCCGCCGTCAACCTCATCGTGCACCAGGCCCGCATGCCGGATGGACGCCGCAAGGTCGCGCAGATTGCCGAGGTCGTCGGCTACGACTCCAATGGTGCAATCCTTCGCGACATCTTTCTCCTCGGCATGGGTGCGGATCTACGGCTCGAATACAACGCGACCGGATACATCCCGACCTCGCTCGACAAAGCAGCCTTTTATGGAGTCCAGGTCGACCAGGAACTCTTCGACCCTGTGAAGTCGCGCTTCGTCCCAGCCGGCTCGGACAGCATGATGCCCGTCGTCAAGGATCCGCTGACGAGCGGGCAGCGCCGCGGCGGCGGCGAGAACATCGTCCGCCAGGTCGTGGTGGTGCCGTTCAGCTCGGACCGCCCAGGCGATCGACAGTCGCAGCAGCAGCAGCACACGGTCCAGACCACGGCCTCGGGGCCGACCACGACGGTGCCGGCCACTC
>DATCPW010000205.1:0-2818 GCA_036569865.1 Candidatus Dormiibacterota bacterium | reverse complement strand
CCCACGAGGGGACGGGTATGGGACTTGGCGGCGGCAACGGCGAGGGGGTGACGGTCGGTAAATCGCTGGGCGAGGGGCTGGGACTCGGGGAGGCTTCAGACGCGGTCGGGCTTGCGACGGCCGTGGGCGAAGAGCCGCAGCCGGCGACCGCCAGAAGGACAACCAGAGCTCCTACCCCAAGCCTCACTCGCGATTGAAACGGGGGGTTAGCAGCAGACGTTACGAATTCTTGGAACCCGACCGGCACGCGCCCACAATAAGCGCTAGCCCCCTACAAGGGCTGTGAGTACCTCACCATGCCGCCGTCGACGTAGTAGGTCGAGCCCGTTACATAGGACGAAGCGTCCGACGCAAGGAACAGCGCGACCTCGGCCACCTCTTCAGGCTGGCCCATCCTCTGCAACGGGATGATCCGCTGAAGGATCGCAACCTTCTCAGGGTCGTTCAGCGTCCTGGTGTTGATCGGTGTGGCGATGGCGCCGGGCGCCACGTTGTTGACGCGGATGCGGTGCGGCGCGAGCTCCAGCGCCGCGTTGCGCATCATCATCCGCAGCCCGCCTTTGGCCGCGCAGTAAGGCGTGAAGCCCGGAAACGGTACGTCCTCGTGGATCGATGAGATGTTGACGATCGAGCCGCCTTTACCCGAGTCACGCATCGCGCGCGCGCACGCCTGTGCGCACAGGAAAGCTCCCTTGAGGTCGACGTCGAGCATGAGATCCCACGTCGCCTCGTCGACGTCCAGGAACGGCATCGACCTCTCGACGCCAGCGTTGTTGACCAGCACGTCGACGGATCCCAGCTCCTTGACTGTCGCGTCGACCATCGCTTGCACTTCGGCCATCTTCGAGACGTCCGCCTTGAACGCGATCGCTTTCGGCAACCTCTGGGCGAGTGCCTTGGCGTCTTCCTCGTAACCGAGATAGTTGACGCACACGCTCGCTCCGGCCGAGGCGAATCGCTCAGCGATCGCGTAGCCGATTCCGCTGCCGGCTCCGGTGACTATCGCAACCTTGCCGTTGAGGTCCACCTCACTCCCCCTTGTGTCGTCGGATGATCAGATCGGCGACGAGACCCGTCCACCCGGTCTGGTGAGAAGCGCCGAGCCCAGCACCGGTGTCCCCGTTGAAGTACTCATGAAATGGGATCAGGTCGTGCCAGGCGTGGTCTTCCTGGAACCTCGCCTCTCCACCAAACACGGGGCGGCGGCCGTCGTGGTCGAGGAAGATGCCGACCAACCGGGCGGCGAGGTCGTCGGCGACCTGCGAAAGGTCGCGCATCTGCCCTGATCCGGTTGGATGCTCGACCTTGAAGTCCGAACCGAGGTAGCGGTGATACACGCGAAGCACCTCCACGAGCAAGTAATTCACGGGCATCCAGACCGGGCCGCGCCAGTTCGAGTTGCCCCCGAATAAAGCGTTGGTCGACTCCGCCGGCTCATACGTCATCGAAGCCATCACGCCGCCCAGGTCCATGTTGCATGGATGCTCGAGGTGGTAGCGCGACAGCGCGCGAATGCCATGATCCGACAGAAACTCCGAGGGGTCGAGCACGCGCGCCAGAATTCGCCGAAGCCGGTCGGGCGAGACGATCGAGAGCATCCTCCAGCCGGCGTGCCCGGGATCGTAGATGTGCTGGATCACCGCGCTCATGTCCGGGCGATGATCGACGAACCATTGCGTCCTGGCGGCGAACTCCGGCAGCCGCGCCATGGTCGCGGGCCCGATGGTCGAGACGGCGAACAGCGGCACCAACCCCACGAGCGAGTGCGCCCGGAAGGGCTCCATGCGCCCATCGGCAAAATGAAAAACGTCGTAGTAGAAGCCGTCCTCTTCGTTCCACAACCCCTTCGCATTCATCGCCGATGCGATGAGGGCAAAGTGCTCGAAGAACTTCGTGGCCATGTCCTCGTAAGTCTTGTCGTGCTCTGCTAAGGCGAGGGCAACCTCGAGGAGGTTCTGGCAGTACATCGCCATCCAGGCGGTCCCGTCGGATTGCTCGATGTGTCCTTCGGTCGGGAGGTGCGAGCGATCGAACGGGCCGATGTTGTCGAGGCCGAGGAAACCTCCCTCGAAGATGTTGTTGCCCTCGCTGTCCTTGCGGTTGACCCACCAGGTGAAGTTGAGCAGCAGCTTGTGGAAGATCCGCTCGAGAAACGCATGGTCCTTGCTGCCGTCGATCTCAAAGACTCGCAACGCGGCCCACGCGTGCACCGGCGGGTTCACGTCACCGAACGACCACTCGTAGGCGGGTAGCTGCCCGTTGGGGTGCATGAACCACTCGCGACAAAGAAGGACGAGCTGCGCCTTGGCGAACTCTGGGTCCACGCGCGCGAGCGTCACGCAATGGAACGCCAGATCCCACGCGGCGTACCACGGGTACTCCCACTTGTCGGGCATGGAAATGACGTCGCGGTTGTTCACGTGCTGCCAATCCGAGTTCCGCCCTGTCAGCCGCGAATCAGGAGGCTTGGGCCCCGCCGGGTCGCCGACGAGCCAGCGATGAACGTCGTAGTGGTAGAACTGCTTCGACCACAGCATCCCGCCGAGCGCCTCGCGCATCACCATCGCCTCATCAGGTGAAGCCTCCGGCGGTGTGAGGCCGGCGTAGAACTCGTTGGCCTCCTTTTCGCGCAGGGCCATGATCTGGTCGAAATCCTGCCTGGATTTTCCGTCGGCGCTCAGCCTCATCCGGATCGTCACCGTCTGGCCGGGCTCGACCGAAAGGTGATGGCGGAACGCGGCCTTGGTGCCCTGAAGCGCGGGATTCACCGTCGGCAGGCCTCGTGTGACGTGGTCGTTGATGCCGTCCTTCGGGAATT
>DATCPW010000204.1:0-13266 GCA_036569865.1 Candidatus Dormiibacterota bacterium | reverse complement strand
CCCGCGCGTTCGAACACGTAAGTGGCTCCATCTGATGCGACGTAGTTCTGTTCCACCGGCACCCAAGCGTTGATTGCCCAGTCGTAGCTGCCATTGGACTGTTTGGATGGGTCCGGGGTGAACTGCCCGCCCGGAAAGGTGATCCAGCCACGGTTCCTTGCGCTTTCTGAGTCGCCGGTGACCGGCAGACGGCAGGTCAGATCGAACGTGGCTGGTGATGGGCTTGGCTGCGGAGTGGATTCTGCACTCGGTTGAGCGGACGCCGTGGCGGTCGCACCGGGCTTTAGCGCGACATTGCCGGCGCTCTGGCCGCAGGCGGTGATGAGGACGGCGGCAAGGACGAACAGCATCAGTCTTTTCCTCATCAATCGCCATCCGTGTAACGCCTGGCTGTTGCTTCGGTTATCACCGCGCGTCAGAAAGCGTATGAGCGCTCCCTCAACCCGGACTCTTTTGATCCAGAGTGGCGCTCTACGAGAGGGTCAGGACGTAGCTCTCCGCGTCAAACGGTCCAAGGCCACCCTCGGGTTGCCAGTCCAGTGGGCCTACGTGCTGGAAGCCCAGCTTGGTGGCGACCCGGCGGCTGGCGGCATTGTTGCGGCCGGCCCAAAGTGTCAGCCGGCTGACACCCAGCGCTCGCGGCGCCCATGCGATGAGCGCCTTGCCTGCTTCGGTTGTCAGGCCCTGCCCCGAGTGATCGGTGCGGATCCAGTAGTGCAGCTCCGCTGAACCAACTCCGTCTCGGTTCAAGCCGGCGATACCAAGCACCTGCCAGTTGCGCCGGTCGATCAGGCTGAAGTGAAACTCAAGGTCCTCATACCAATCGCGCTCGCTGCTCACGGTTTGCGCCAGCGTGCCCTCGAAGTTGGGCTCGCGTGCCCATGGCATCCACGCGAGCAGCTCAGGCTGCGAATCCACCACCGCTTGGAAGAGGGAGTGGGCGTGGGCCGGGCTGACCGGCACCAAATCCAGATGGGTCGTCGTAAGGACTTCGCGCGGAATCATCACCGGAGTTAATTGAACCCCCATCCCCGCACGACCATTTGTGCCCTTTTGGCTGTATCCAGACCGGCCGGTTAGGTTTTAGCCGGGCCCACCCACACGGTTTGGATGTTGGTGAACTCTCTGATTCCCGCGGCTGACAGCTCCCGGCCGTAGCCCGATCGCTTCACCCCACCGAACGGAAGGCGCGCATCCGACGCCACTATCCCGTTGATGAACACGAGACCCGCCTCCACCCGCTCCGCCATCATCTGTCCCCGCTCCACGTCACTCGTCCAGATGCTCGAGCCGAGGCCGAAATCGGTGTCGTTGGCCACGCGCAGTGCCTCTTCGGCATCACGCACGCGGATGACCGCGGCCACCGGGCCGAACGTCTCCTCGTTGTAGACCGGCATCCCCGGCTTCACGCCCGTCAGCACTGTGGGCTCGAAGAAGTTCCCGCCGTTGTTCAGCCGCTTGCCGCCGGCCAGGACCTTGGCGCCTTTGCTGATCGACTCCTTGACCTGCCGCTCGAGGTCGTCGATGAGGTCGGGTCTTGCGAGCGGCCCCACCTGGTTGGCGCGGTCCGTCGGATCCCCCACCTTGAGCGCCGCGACCGCTTTCGAGAACAGCTCCTCGAACTCGTCGGCGATGGGCTCGGCGACGATGAATCGCTTCGCGGCAATGCAGCTCTGGCCGTTGTTCTGGTTGCGGGCCCGGCAAGCGACAGTGGCTGCCGTCTTGACGTCCGCATCCTCGAGCACGATGAAAGGGTCTGAGCCGCCCAGCTCCAGCACCGACTTCTTCAACGCCTTGCCCGCGGCGGAGGCCACAAGCTCGCCCGCGGCCTCGGACCCGGTCAGGGTGACGCCGGCGACGCGGCGGTCGGCGATGATCCCCGCGACCGGCTTGGGGCCGATGAGCAGCGTCTGGAAAACGCCCTTGGGGACGCCAGCCTCACGAAAGACGTCCTCGATCGCCAGCGCGCATTGCGGCACGTTCGAGGCGTGCTTCAGGAGCATCACGTTGCCGGCCGCGAGCGCCGGCAGCCCGGCGCGGAAGGCCTGCCAGAACGGGAAGTTCCAGGGCATCACGGCGAGGATCACGCCCAGGGGCTGATACCTGACGTAGCTCTTGGTGGCGGTGCTCTCGATCGGCTCGTCGGCGAGGAGGCGGGCGGCGTTGTCGGCGATCCAGGTCGCGGACCAAGCGCACTTCTCAACCTCGGCCTCGGCTTCCACGATCGGCTTGCCCATCTCCGCCGTCATCAGGGCCGCGAAGCGAGATTTCTCAGCCCTCAGGACGCCGGCCACCGACCGCAGCAGGGCCGTCCGGAGGTCCATGCCGGCATCGCGCCAGGCGTGTCGGGACGAGTAGGCCCGCTCGACAGCGGCTTCGATTCCCGCCGCGTCCAGCTCTGGGAAGGTGGCGAGCTCGTTGCCGTTCGAGGGGTCGGTTGATCTGAGCATGCCTATCAGAGTAATGCGGCTCTCTTTACGATTGCACCTAGTGGCCCGCTCACCCGTTAAACGGCGCCTTGAAGCGCCCACGCTCCAGACCCCCAGGGCGCCGGAGGGCCTGGTCGACGGCCGGCGCCGTGTGGCGATCGAAGCCGTCTCGCCTGAGGTCGAGGCGGGCCGCTTCCCAGCCAAGCGCTCGCTGGGCGAAAGGGTCGCAGTCGAGGCCGACGTTTTTGCCGACGGCCATGACGCGGTCGCCTGCGTCATTCGCTACCGCCACCAGTCGGAAGAAGCGTGGACCGAGGTGCCGATGGTTGCCCTCGTCAACGACCGCTGGCGCGCCGAGATCATAGTCAGCCAGCTTGGGCGCTATGTCTACACGGTTCAGGGGTGGGTTGACCGGTTCCAGACCTGGCGGCGCCAGCTTGCCAAGCGAATCGCTGCCGGCCAGGACGTTGCACAGGAGCTCAAGTTGGGCGCCCAGCTGGTCGAGGCGGCGGCGAAACGAGCCCAGGGCGCGGAATCAGCCGTGCTGGCCAAGCACGCGGCCGGCCTCGCGGGTGGCGATGCAGCGATCGGCAAAGACCTGGTCGACCTCATGGACCGGTTCGCCGACAGGAGCGAGGCTGTCACCTATCCTCGCGAGCTCGAGATGCTGGTCGATCCCCAGCGCGCCCGCTTCAGCGCCTGGTACGAGCTGTTCCCGAGGTCAGCCGGCGAGCCTGGCCGCCATGGCACCTTCCGCGACGTCGAAAAGCGCCTCCCCTACATCGCGGGCATGGGCTTCGACGTCCTTTATATGCCGCCCATCCATCCGGTCGGGCGCACCAACCGCAAGGGAGCCAACAACAGCGTGAAGGCATCGCCGAGCGAGCCAGGCAGCCCGTGGGCCATCGGTTCCGTCGAGGGCGGACACAAGTCGATCGCTCCGGAGCTCGGCACGCTCGACGACTTTCGCCACCTGCTGGGCGCGGCCAAGGAGAAGGGGCTGGACGTTGCGCTCGACATCGCGTTCCAGTGCTCGCCCGACCATCCTTACGTCCGCGAGCACCCCGAGTGGTTCCGCCACCGGCCCGACGGATCGATCCAGTACGCGGAGAACCCGCCCAAGAAGTACGAGGACATCGTCCCGTTCGATTTCGAATGCGAAGCGTGGCGAGAGCTGTGGGGCGAGCTCCTTTCAATCGTCACCTACTGGATCGACAAGGGAGTGCGCATTTTTCGAATCGACAATCCGCACACCAAGCCCTTCCCGTTCTGGGAGTGGCTCATCGGCGAGGTCAAGCGCGACAACCCCGACGTCATCTTTCTGGCCGAGGCGTTCACGCGGCCCAAGGTGATGTATCGGTTGGCGAAATGCGGCTTCACCCAGTCGTACACATATTTCGCATGGCGCCACACCGCGTGGGAGATCACGCAGTACTTCACCGAGCTGACGCAGACCCCGGTGAGCGACTACTTCCGGCCCAACCTGTGGCCCAACACCCCAGACATCCTCACCGAGTACCTGCAGACCGGCGGACGGCCCGCGTTCGCGGCGCGCCTCGTGCTGGCTGCCACCCTGGGAGCCAACTACGGCATCTATGGGCCGGCCTTCGAGCTGTGCGAGGCGCGCGCCAAAGAACCCGGCTCGGAGGAGTACGTCGACTCCGAGAAATACCAGCTGCGCAGCTGGAACATCGACTCTCCGGATAGCCTTCGCGAGATGATCACGCTCGTCAATGAGATCCGCCGCGAGAACGTCGCACTCCAGAGCGACCGCGGCCTGCGGTTCCACACGACCGAGAATGAGAGCCTCATTGCGTACACAAAGAGCACGACCGACCTTGCGGATGTCGTGCTGACAGTGGTCAACCTCGACCCGCATCACACGCAGGCGGGAATGGTCACGCTGCCGCTGAAGGACCTCGGGCTGGATACCGACAAGAGCTACCAGGCACACGAGCTGCTCAGCGGCGCGCGCTACATGTGGAACGGAGCTCGCAATTACGTCGAGATCAACCCCCACGCTGCGCCCGCGCAGATTTTCAGGTTCCGGCGCCGCGTCCGCAGCGAGCACGACTTCGAGTACTTCCTGTGATAGCCCGGGGCGCGCAGGGCCCAGCTTCAAACCTTAGGACGAGCAAGCGCCGCAAGACGGAGACCTTCCAGCTCGACGACGATCCGCTCTGGTACAAGGACGCGATCATCTATGAGGTCCACCCCCGGGCCTTCTACGACAGCGACGGCGACGGGAGCGGCGACTTCAAGGGCCTGATCGAAAAGCTGCCCTACCTGCAGGAGCTCGGCGTCAGCGTGATCTGGCTGCTGCCCTTCTACCCGTCCCCTCTTCGCGACGACGGCTACGACATCGCCGACTACGAGGATGTCAACCCGATGTACGGCCGGCTGCCCGACGTGCGCCAGTTCGTCGCGGAAGCGCACAGGCGCGGCATGCGTGTGATCAACGAGCTGGTCTGCAACCACACGTCGGACCAGCACCCATGGTTCCAGAAGGCGCGGAGGGCCCGACCCGGAAGCGCGATGCGCGAGATGTACGTCTGGAGCGAGACCAACCAGAAGTATCAGGACGCCCGCATCATCTTCAAGGACTTCGAGGTCTCCAACTGGACCTGGGACCACGTGGCCGGCGCGTACTACTGGCACCGCTTCTTCTCGCATCAGCCGGACCTCAACTACGACAACCCGCGAGTCAAGGAAGCGATGTTCAAGACGTGCGACTTCTGGCTCGACATGGGCATCGATGGGATGCGCCTCGATGCCGTTCCCTACCTGTACGAGCGGGAGGGCACCAACTGCGAGAACCTTCCCGAGACCCACGGGTTCCTGAAGGAGCTGCGCAACCACATCGACACGGGGTATCGGAATCGAATGCTGCTGTCGGAGGCCAACCAGTGGCCCGAAGACGCCGTCGCCTACTTCGGCCAGGGCGACGAATGCAACATGGGCTTCCACTTCCCGCTGATGCCAAGACTCTTCATGTCGATTCGCATGGAGGACAGGTTCCCCATCATCGACATCCTGGCCCAGACGCCGGCCATCCCCGACAACTCCCAGTGGGCGCTGTTCCTGCGCAACCACGACGAGCTGACGCTCGAGATGGTGACCGACGAGGAGCGCGACTACATGTACCGCGCGTACACGCAGGACCGCGCCGCGCGCATCAACCTCGGCATCCGCCGGCGTCTTGCGCCGCTGCTGGGCAACGAGCGGCGGCGCATCGAGCTCATGAACGGCCTGCTCTTCTCGTTGCCTGGCACGCCCGTCATCTACTACGGCGACGAGATCGGGATGGGCGACAACATCTTTCTCGGCGACCGCAACGGTGTGCGCACGCCGATGCAGTGGAGCGGCGACCGGAACGCCGGATTCTCCGACGCCAACAGGCAGCGTCTCTACCTGCCGGTGATCACCGACCCCGAGTACCACTACGAGACCGTCAACGTCGAGACGCAGCACCAGAACCCGCATTCGCTGCTCTCGTGGATGAAGAGGGTGATCGCGCTGCGCAAGCGCCACCGCGCGTTTGGGCGCGGCACCCTTGAGCTGCTCCGCCCCGAGAATCGCAAGATCCTTGCGTTCGTGCGGCGCTACGAGTCCGAGCAGATACTCGTGATCGCCAACCTGTCGCGCTTCCTCCAGACGGTGGAGCTCGACCTGTCGGCCTGGAAGGGAATGGTGCCGCTGGAGCTGTTCGGCTCGACCGAGCTGCCGGTGATCGGCGACTCCCCGTACTTCCTCACGCTCGGCCCGCACTCCTTCTTCTGGTTCAGCCTGCAGCCGCGGGCCACCGCCCAGGTCCCGGGCGATGGGCAGACCTCCGGGGCGGCGGTTCTGCCCGAGATCAAAGTGGTCTCCGACTGGGATTCGGTGTTCGTGGGCTCCGCTCGGGAACGCCTGGAGACGGTCCTGCTTGGCTACGTCAAGCAGCGCCGCTGGTTCGCGGGCAAGGCCAGGCGACTCAAGGCGGCGCAGATCCAGGAGGTGATCAACGTGCCGGGCGTGGACGGGACCGCGTACCTGGTCACGGTGGGCGTCTCGTACGCGGAGGGCGATCCCGACACCTACCTGGTGCCGATGGCTTACGCCAGCGCGGCGGAAGCGCCGCAAATTCTCGAGCGGTGGCCGCACGCGGCGATCGCCTGGCTGCGCGCCATGGGCTCCGAGCAGCACGGCCTGCTGTACGACGCGCTGGGGCCGCCCGGTTTCACCGACGCGCTGCTCGTGGCGATCGCGCGGCGCCGGCGGGCGTCCAGCCCGAACGGAACGCTGGTGGGTTCGACGACCAAAGCCTTCGCGCGCTTGCGCGGCCCGGAGACCATCCGGCTGGAGGCCGCCCTCTCGGTGACGGAGCAAACGAACAACTCGGTGGTGTTCGGCGAGAGGTTGATCCTCAAGATCTCGCGGCGCCTCGAGGAGGGGATGAACCCGGAGCTGGAGGTGGGCCGCTTCCTCACCGAGAAGACGAACTTCGCGCAGATCGCACCGATCGCGGGAAGCCTGGAGTTCCGCCGCGAGCGGGCCGAGCCGGTGACGCTGGCGATCCTTCAGGGCTATGTGCCCAACCAGGGCGATGCCTGGCAGTACACGCTGACCACGCTCGCCCACTTCCTCACGGGCGCCGAGGTTGCCTCCACCGACGCGCCGCCCATGCCTCGCCGCAGCCTCGTGCAGACGATCGCACACGACCTGCCGGAGGTGGCGACGCGGACGGTTGGCGCGTACCTCGAGTCGGCCCGCCTGCTCGGACAGAGAACCGCCGAGCTGCACGCAGCCCTCGCGTCAGACCCTGACGATCCGGCCTTTGCGCCCGAGCACATATCGCAGCAGGACCAGCGCTCCATCTTTCAGTCGCTGAACGGCGTCGCCCTGCGGTCGATGGAGCTGCTGCGCACGCAGCTCAAGCGGCTCCCGGAGGACGCGCGCGAGGAAGCGAGGCAGGTGCTGGAGCTCGAGCCCCGGATCATGTCCACGTTGCGCGCATTCCTCGGCCGGCGGCTGACCACGACGCGAATCCGCGTGCATGGCGACTACCACCTCGGCCAGGTGCTCTACACCGGAAGCGATTTCGTGATCATCGATTTCGAGGGGGAGCCGACACGCACCCTCTACGAGCGGCGTCTCAAGCGGCTTGCCCTGAGGGACGTGGCGGGAATGCTGCGCTCGTTCAATTACGCGAGCGAGACGGCGCTGAAGTCGGAGAACATCCCCGCCGAGTCAACAGTGCGCTCGCAGGCCTGGTCGCGACTCTGGGTCGAGTCGGTGTCGGCCTCATTCCTGCGGAGCTACATGAGCACCGCCGGCGCGGCATCCTTCGTCCCCCGCGCCACCGAAGACCTCGAGTTGGAGCTGACGACGATGCTCCTTGAGAAGGCGCTGTACGAGCTGCGCTACGAGCTCAACACGAGGCCCGATTGGGTGCGCATCCCACTTCGTGGCATCCTTGACCTGATGGCGCCCGCATGATCGCGCCCTCGTTGCTTACCCCCTTCGACCTGCACCTGTTCAACGAAGGCACCCACGGCCACCTCTACGAGAAGCTCGGCGCGCACCTGTCGAGCGATCCCGACGGCGCCACCTTCGCCGTTTGGGCGCCCAACGCGGACTCGGTCAGCGTGATCGGCGACTTCAACTCTTGGGACAAGAACGCCAACCAGCTCCATCCCCGCGAGCAATCGGGGATCTGGGAGGGCTTCATACCCGGCGTGAGCCACGGCGCGCTGTACAAGTACCACGTCCACTCGCGGGTCACGCGCACCGGCATGGACAAGGCTGACCCGTTCGCCGCATTCTCCGAGGCGCCGCCTCGCCAGGCCTCGATCGTTTGGGATCTCACCTACGACTGGGGCGACGGCGTCTGGATGTCGGAGCGCTCGCGCGCCAACGAGCGCCAGGCGCCGTGGTCCGTTTACGAGCTCCACATTGGTTCGTGGATGCGCATGCCGGAGGACAACAACCGGTGGCTGACCTATCGGGAGCTGGCCCCGAAGCTGGCCGACTACGCCATCGGCCTCGGTTTCACCCACGTCGAGTTGATGCCCGTGATGGAGCACCCTCTCTATCAGTCGTGGGGCTACCAGGTGGAGGGCTACTTCGCGCCCACCAGTCGGTATGGGACGCCGCAGGACTTCATGTACCTCGTCGACCACCTGCACCAGCGAGGGGTGGGCGTGATCCTCGACTGGGTGCCGTCGCACTTCCCCACCGACGAGTTCGGGTTGCAGAACTTCGATGGCACGCACCTGTTCGAGCACGCTGACCCGCGCCTCGGGCTCCACCCCGATTGGGGCAGCTCGATCTTCAACTACGGGCGCAACGAGGTCCGCGGCTTCTTGATGAGCAGCGCGCTGTCCTGGCTGAACCGTTACCACGCTGACGGCCTGCGGGTCGATGGCGTGGCGTCGATGCTGTACCTCGATTACTCGCGCAAGCAGGGTGAGTGGATCCCCAACAAGTTCGGCGGTCGCGAGAACCTCGAGGCTGTCGATTTCCTGCGCCGGTTCAACATCGAGGTCTACAAGGAGCAGCCCAACACCCAGACGATCGCCGAGGAGTCCACGTCGTGGCCGATGGTGTCGCGGCCGACTTACCTGGGCGGCCTCGGGTTCGGCATGAAGTGGGACATGGGCTGGATGCACGACACGTTGAAGTACATGGCGGAGGATCCGGTCCACCGCAAGTTCCACCACAACGACCTCACGTTCCGGATGCTCTATGCGTTCAACGAGAACTTCATGCTGCCGCTGTCGCACGACGAGGTGGTGCATGGCAAGGGTTCGCTGATCCAGAAGATGCCGGGGGACGAGTGGCAGAAGTTCGCCAACATGCGCCTGCTGTTCGCCTGGATGTATGCGCAGCCCGGCAAGAAGTTGATTTTCATGGGTGGAGAGTTCGGGCAGTGGCACGAGTGGGATGTGGAGAGCAGCCTCGACTGGCACCTGCTGAACCACGCGCCGCATGCGGGGCTGAGCCACTGGGTCGGGGACCTCAACCGCGTCCTTCGCGAGGAGAACGCCCTGCATGAGAGTGACTTCGACCCTTCGGGTTTCAGCTGGATCGACGCGAGCGACAACGAGCAGAGCGTCGTGAGCGTGCTGCGGAAAGGCTCCTCGCCCAACGACCTGCTCATCGCGGCGTTCAACTTCACGCCTGTGCCCCGGCACAACTATCAGATCGGGGCGCCGAAGGGTGGGCACTGGCGCGAGCTGCTCAACAGCGATGCGCCGATGTATGGGGGGAGCGGGCAGGGCAACCTCGGTGGGGTCGATGCGTCACCCGTCGGTCGCCACGGGCTCCTGCACAGCGTGACCCTGACCCTGCCGCCGCTGGGAGCGATCTACCTAAAACCGGAGTAAGCCGGCGGCGGCGTCGCCGTCGCCGCCGCCGTTGCGGCCATTTGTGCCCTTTTGGCCGGGCGATTTGCTGGAGATAGGGCCGTTTGTGCCCGAATGGTCGGGTTTCAGGTGGGGGTGGCGAGGCTGTGACGTACCTGCATCGCAACCGTATCGGGAGCCGCGTACACATCGGCGGCGGTGAAGCGGAGCAGGCGATAGCCGGCGCCGACCAGGCCGTTTTGGCGGCGGTTGTCTTCCACCATGCGATCGCGGTGGTTGCCGCCGTCGTATTCGATTGCCAGGCAGTGTTTCCGATACAGGAGGTCGGGACGACCTATGAAGCGGCCGCTCGCGTCGTGGATGGAAACCTGGACCTCCGGCCGCGGAAGTCCGGCATTTACGAGCAGCATACGTAGGCGGGTCTCCATTGGGGACTCGGCTTCCGGCTCGGCCAGGCCGACGACCCGCCTGAGCCGCGCGACGCCTTTGACTCCCGGATGTTCTGCCACGTAATTCCGCAGCTCGTCCATGGACACGAGCTCTGCATGAAGGAACAGGTCGGCGGCTACGACTCCTTCCGTCAAAGGAGTTCTTCCGCCTAGGTCCAGGCTCGTCCGGAGGGCTGATGTGGTCGGGAGGCGGCGCCGCAGCACGATTTCGTCGGTGCCGAGCGCAGCGCGACACACAGCGGCGCCGGCGCGGCGGCTGCTGCCCCCGGATTCTGGCATCGTGACCTCGATTGGATCGCAGGGCGGGAGATCGAGTCCGTGCAGCCAGGCGGCCGTGCGGCCGGAAAAGGCTGCGCCGGTTGGAAGTCGGCGAGCGACTCCGGTCAACGTGAGCAGTGGGCTCTCTTTGAGGCCCACCCAGTGGTAGACACCCGAGCCGAGGGGACGGTACGCGGCGCCGCGCAGCTGGCGACGGGTTACACCGGCGCTGCGAGCATCTGCCAATTTGAAGGGCTTTGTCCTGAGTGCCGCCGGCACGCTGCGTGGCATGCCCGTAGGTTCGCCAACCGGGTCTGAAAGGACAAGCGTGGCCGTTAACGGCGGCCATTTGTGCCCTTTTGGCCGGGCGAGCCGACCCGAGGCCGGCCATTTGTGCCCTTTTGGCCCCTACCCGGCACGTTCGCGTGGAGGTAGTTGCGTATTCGGCCAGCCCAATCCTGGATGGCCGGTGCTAACGTCGGCGCCGCTGCCTCCGATGGACGACGAGACCTATCTGGACGAACCCTATCTCTCGATTCGCTGGCGCTCCGTCCCGAAGATTCTGTACGCCGAATGGAAGGACTTTGCCACGAGCGCCGAGTTCCGCGCCGCGCTGTTGACCGGTATCCGGGCGATTCGGGAGCGGCACGTGCTTGGTTACGTCAGCGACGCCCGCAAAGCGAAAGTCGTGGTGGCTGAGGATGAAAAGTGGGGCCGAGAGGTGTGGCTGCCCCAGGCTGTGGCCGCCGGCCTCCAGCGCATGGCCATAGTGGTGGCGCCGACCGGGCTTGCCAAACAGTCGTTCGAGAGCGCCGCCACCCAGATCGACGCCCATGGGCTTTCAATGCGAACTTTTGACTCGGTGGCATCGGCGACCGTCTGGGCCCAGAGCGGCCTGGCAGAAGGCTGACGGGCCGCTAGGACCTGGCCCAACTTGGGCCTCCGGCTCGTTAAGCGCACCGTTACTATTCGGGCCACCGCCCGTATATAGAGGAATAGATGCCATCTAGCCGCCGACGCGCCTCCGCTCGCGCGGCCCTCGCCCTGGTGGCGGCGGCGCTGACCCTTCTTGGCGCCTCAAGCGCCACCCGGGCCGCCACCAACCCGATCTCGATCTCGGTCAAGGTCGGTTACTCGGGGTTCGTCAAGGCCCAACAGTGGATGCCGGTGACGATCAACCTCTCCAACCAGGGGCAGGACGTCAGCGGCACGCTCGAGGTCACCGCTGCCACCGGCGGCGGCCAGAACGGGCAGCCATTCGAATCCGTGATCTACCAGACCCCCGTCAGCCTGCCGGCGGGCGCCACCAAGAATCTCAGGACCTACCTGGTCGAGGACCAGGTTCCCTCGACTGTCTCGGTGCGACTCGTCGCGAACGGACGGGTGCTTGCCTCGGCTGACAGTCCGGCAAGCCAGCCGGCCACCCAACTGATCGGAGTCCTGTCCGACCAGAACACCGCGTTGGACGGCTTTTCCGCCATACATCCGGGAAGCATCGCCGCCAACGTCGTGCACCTGACGCTCGAGGACGTCGGCGACTCGGCGATTCTGCTGCGCGCTTTCGACCTTCTCGTCATCGACGACTTCGCCACCGACACGCTGACAGCCGCCCAGCGCAGCGCCATCACCGACTACGTGCAGAACGGCGGCGACCTGCTGCTGGGCACTGGCGCTTCATGGCGCAAGACGCTCGCCGGCGTGTCCTCGGACATCCTGCCGATGCAGATCGGGGGCACGACCACCCTCAGCCCCGCGTCGGCCCTGGACTTGTTGGCACGCGTGGAGGTCGCCACCGGATCGCTGAACGGAGGAGCGCACGCATGGCTGTCCGGAGGCAACCAGCCCCTGCTGGCTGAGAGGTTCGTGGGCGGCGGCTTGGTGACGCTGGCGACGTTCGACTGGAACCAGGAGCCGATCGCGAGCTGGGGCGGCGTCAATCCACTGCTCCGCCAGATCCTGGTACGCACAGTTTTCGCATCGGCGGCTTCTCAAACCGCAAATTTCGGCGGTCCTTTCGGATCGGCGGGGACCTCGACCACCGAGCGCAGCAGCGGGCTCTCGCAGGCTCTCAGCAACCTGCCGGCGCTCGACCTGCCCTCCCTGGTTGTGATTGGACTCCTGGTCCTCACGTATGTCGTGCTCGTCGGCCCGATCAACTATTTCGCGCTGCGCGCCCTTCATCGCCGCGCGCTCGCGTGGGTCACGGTGCCGCTGATCGCAGTCGTTGCGTCAGCCGGCGCGTTCGGCACGGGTGTCTTCACCAAGGGTCGCTCTGTGCAAACGAACCAGGTCTCCATCATTCATCTGCAAACAGGCTGGGACCGCGCTTACCAGGAGTCGTACACCGGCATCCTGACCCCGACGCGCGGCGACTACCAGGTCACCGTGTCCGGTGCGCCGCTGTTGATCGCACCCACCACCTCCTACAGCGGTGGCAACAACACCGACCTCATCCGGGTTGGCAGCAACAACTCGGTCGTGCTGCCTTCGATGACGGCTTACACGCTGCGAGGATTTGCGACCGAAGGCCTGATCAATGCGCCTCAGCTGACCGGATCCGCATCGTTGTCCAACGGCAAGCTGCACGGCACGATCCGAAACCTGTCCAGCCTGCCCTTCACCGATGCGGTGGTTCTCGCCGGCGACGGCTTTCAAATACTTCCTACGTTGGCGCCGGGCGCCACCGCCACATTTGACGTCACGCCCAAGGTTTCGAGCATGCTCACAGGGCAGCCGGCCTACATGTCGATCTACCCGACCAGCTACTTCTACGGCGGGGGGGCG
>DATCPW010000203.1:0-3521 GCA_036569865.1 Candidatus Dormiibacterota bacterium | reverse complement strand
CAGCGAGGTCTTCATGCCCTCGCTGCCCATCGTGATGCCGTCCGAGATGGCGATCGTGTTGAACTCCATGGGGTTGGCGCCGGCGGCGCGGATGCCCGCTTTCAGCGGAACGGCGAGGTCGCGCAGGCCGAAGTTGCAGGGCATGGTCTCCGTCCAGACGTTGGAGACCCCGATGAAAGGCTTGTCGATGTCCTCGGCCTTCAGGCCGATCGCATATAGAAAGGAGCGGGCGGCGGCGCGGTCGCGTCCCTGGTACAGCGCTCGGCTGATGAGATCTCTGGAAGGCACGACTGGGAAGCTTAATACTGCGAGTGTCGCGAGCTAATGAGCCGGGCCGCACGCGCGCGCCGGATACGACCAAATGGGCCCAAAAGGCCCTGTCACCAGCCTGCGGTGCGACCATCTGTGCCCGAATGGCCGGTCTCTCTCTGAGGGATAGAGGCGGAAACCTATGATGGCGCCGGACATGACCGGCACCGAACATCCCTTGCGGGTGACGTTTCTCACCCACTACTTTCCGCCTGAGGTCGGTCCTGCACAGACCAGGCTCCACGAGCTGGCCAAGCGCCTGATCGCGGCGGGCGAGACGGTCACCGTGGTGACCGGATTTCCCAACTATCCCGCCGGCGAGATCTTTCCCGGCTACCGCGGCAAGCGGTTCATGGAAGACACCTTCGACGGCATCCGCGTGCTCAGGACATGGGTCTTCGCGACCCGCAGCCGTGGCTTCATCGGCCGGCTGCTCAACTACTACTCCTTCCCCATGTTCAGCCTCCTTGCCGTCAGGAAGCTGGGGCCGACCGACATCATCTACGTGCAGTCCCCCCCACTCTTCACGGGTCTGGCGGCTCTGTGGTTCTCGCGGCTGAAGCGCGCGCCGTACATCTTCAACGTCAGCGACATCTGGCCTCAATCGGCGGTCGAGCTGGGCATGCTGCGGAACCGATTCGCGATCCGGCTCGCCGAGATGCTCGAACGACATATATATAGACGAGCGACGCGAATCACCGTCGCGACCCCGGGGATTCTCGAGCGACTCGCCGTCCGTGGCGTTCCGCGCGAAAAGATCTTCCTGCTGACCAACGGCGTAGACACAGCCGCGTACAACGTGAGCTCGCCAGACCGTGACCTGGCAAAGCGGCTCGGTCTCGACGGCCACAAGGTGTTCATGTACGCGGGGCTGCACGGCCTGGCGCAGGGCCTTGACGTCATCCTCGAGGCCGCCAAGCTCACGCGCAACCCTGACGTGCTCTATGTGTTCGTCGGGGATGGCGCGGACAAGCCCGCCCTGGTTGCCAAAGCCGAAGCCGAAGGAATCTCGAACGTGCGATTCCTCCCGATCCAACCAACCTCAACCTTGCCCGCTGTGCTCAACCTCGCATACGCCACGGTGATCCCGCTGAGGCGCCTCGACCTTTTCAAGGCGGCCCTGCCCTCAAAGCTGTTCGATTCAATGGCCGCCAGCCGCCCGATCGTGGCCCCGCTGTGGGGCGAGGCTGCCGCGCTGGTCGAGGCGGCCGCATGCGGTTTGGTCGTCGAGCCTGAGGATGCGCGCGGTGTTCAGGAGGCGGTGGAGAAGCTGGCGGCGGACCCAGCGCTGGCACAGCGGCTCGGCGAGCAAGGCCGCCGGTACGTGGTCGAGCACTTCAACCGCGATGACATCGCCAAGCGCCTTATCGAGCTGCTCGAGGAGGCTGCCCGGCCCCGTCCTTGACGTTGGGCGGTGCACGCGGGTACCGTGGCTCTGCCGGTGTCCTCCATCGAGACCCTACAGCCCGGCGCCCCGCCCTTGGTCGGTGCGCAAGATCGGCCGCCACCTCTGAGGCGGGCGTATGCGTGGGTGCGCCTCAACGGCGTGACCTTCCTGGGCGAAGTTCTGATCATCTGGGTCCTGCTGGAATCGTTCCAGTTCCTCGGCTACGGCGGGCAGGTGGGGCAGGCGCAGGGAGGCCCTCCCTTCCCAGTCACGATGCTGATCTGCGCACTCGCCATGGGAGCCGGCGAGGCCCGCTTCCGCCTCTACCGCCGCGTCTGGAGCGTGGCGGGCCTCAGCGACGCCTTGGCCATCGGACTTGCGGTGACCGAAGCCTCTTTCTTGATCACCGTCGCGAACTGGCTGATGTTGGCCCAGAGGCCATGGCGGCTTGCCGTGCCCCTTCTCGCCACCCCCGCGATCGTGATCGGCATCGGGCTCTTCCGCCTGCTGCCGCGCCTCCTGTCGCGCGTCCCCGCGTCAGGCAATCGACTGCTTGTCGTGGTGCAGGACCGCAATGGCTACGCGACAGTCAAGGCACTTGCGCAACATCCAAACCCCGACTGGAAACCGGTCGCGATCGTGACCCGGGAGCTGGGCGAGCAGCACAAGACCGTGCTGGGCATCCCGGTACTGGGCAACGTGACCGCGCTTCAATCCTGGCTCAAGGCATCACAGGCCGATGGCGTCGCTTTCGTGCTGGCAGGCACCCCGGTCTCCGAGCAGCGCGACCTGATCAGCATCTGTCTCGCGGCCCAGAAACCCATCTTCATCCTCTCGGTCGCAGACCATTGGTTCCCTGAGCGTCGGGCCACGCCGATGCGGCAGCTCAGCGCCGACGACCTGGTTGGTCGCGCACCGCGCAAGCTGGAGCTGGAGGAGGCGGGTGAGCTGATCAAGGGCCGCACCGTCCTCGTAACGGGAGCGGCCGGCTCGATCGGCTCTGAGCTGTCGCGCCTGCTGGCCAAGGCTTCTCCTCGCCGGCTCATCCTCCTCGACGACAACGAGAGTGGCCTGTTCGACATCAACGAAGAGCTCTTGGTCGACGCCAAGTTTGATATTCGCAGCGCCCTCATTTCGATTGTGGAGCGCGATTCACTCCTCGGGGTGTTTGCGGACGAGCGGCCGGACATCGTGTTTCACACCGCCGCGTACAAACACGTGCCTCTCCTCGAGATGCATCCAATCCAGGCGTTCAACACCAACGTTCTCGGGACTCAGAACGTGATCCGCTGCGCTGAGGCTGCCGGAGTCAAGAACTTGATCCTCATCTCAACTGACAAGGCCGTGGCGCGGTATTCGGTCATGGGTTGCACCAAGCGTCTCTGCGAGCAGATGATCCTGGCCTATCGCGGCGACATGACCTGCTGGGCCGTCCGCTTTGGCAACGTTGTTGGAAGCCGCGGCAGCGTCGTGCCGCTGTTCGAAAAGCAAATTCAGCAGGGCGGTCCGGTGACCATCACGCACCCCGAGATGACGCGCTACATGATGACCATCCGCGAGGCCGTGGCCCTGATCGTCGGCACGCTGATGATCGCGAGGCCCGGCCATGTGTACATGCTCGATATGGGCCAGCCGATCAACATCGCAAGTCTCGCCCAAGATCTGATCAGATCGCGCGGGCTGCGACCGGGTGACGATATCAAGCTGGTCTTCACCGGTCTGCGCCCTGGCGAACGGCTGACCGAAGAGCTGCTCGCCGCCGACGAAGGGGTCCGTCCGACCGTCAACCCCGCGATCATGGAGGTCGTGTCGCCCGCGAGCATCG
>DATCPW010000202.1:0-12790 GCA_036569865.1 Candidatus Dormiibacterota bacterium | reverse complement strand
CGTGCCCGAGGCCGCGGAGGCCGCCGAAGAAGCCTTCGCGGGCCGGGTCCCATCGCGCCATCACCACGTTTTCGAGCACGCTGAGCCCAGGCCACTCGCGCGGGGACTGGAAGGTGCGGATCAGGCCGAGGCGTGAGATCTGGTGGGGAGGAAGACCCTGGATCTCCTTGCCCTTGAAGAGCACGGTCCCGCTGTCGGGCAGCTTGAACCCGGAGATGAGGTCGATCGCAGTGCTCTTGCCTGCGCCGTTCGGGCCGATGAGGCCTGTCACCTGTCCAAGCGGAGCCTCGAACGAGCAGGCGTCGACCGCGATGACGCCGCCGAAGCGTTTCGTAAGCCCTCGCACCTGGAGGGCCGGGCCTGCGGTGGGCTCGCTCACGCGGTCAGGGGCGCCGGTTCGATGGCCGGTTGCGGAGGCTGGTGGTCGACGAATCGGCGTTCTGGAAGCAAGCCCTGCGGCCTGAAGCGGAGAAAGAGCACGAGGATCAGACCGATGAGCGCTCCGCGCAGGGCGAGAAGAACCTGGGGATGAAGCGTGTTCAGCTCGCCCAGGCCTGGCAGCTGGGGTAGAAAGCGCGTGGACTCCTGCACCAGGAGTCCCATGATCAGCACGCCCAGGGCCACGCCCCTGATGTTGCCGCGGCCGCCGACGAGCACTGCCGAGTAGAGGACGATCACCTCCACCGGCGCCCATGCCGAAGTGTTGAAGGCGGTGAGATACGCGGCGAAAAGCGCACCGGCAAAGCCGCCCAGGGCCGCGCCGAGCACGTAACCCTTCAACTTCAGCCGGTAGATGTCGCGGCCGAACGCTGCCGCCGCGCGTTCGTCCTCACGCAACGTCCGCAGCGCCATGCCGAAGCGACTGCTCGAGACGCGCGACATCAAGAAGTAGACGAGGGCGAATAGGACCAGGCACAGTCCGAGCAGGAAGTATTGGTACGAGAAGTAATCGAGACCGAACCAATCGCCCATCGGGTCGAAGAGTCCTGCGAGGCCGTTGTAACCGTCGAACAGCGGGACGAACTGGCCGGCAAAGACGTACATGACATAAACGGCGCCCAACGTGACGATCGAGAAATAGATGCCGCGAAGGTGGCGCAGCGCAACTGAGCCGACAACCAGCGCGACAGCCATCGCACTGACTGTCGCCACAACCGCGGCGATGGGAAACGGCAGCTGCAGTCCAAGTATGTAATGCGCGGGCGGGACGGCCGGTCCGATGGTGAGGACGAGCGTCATGTACGCGCCGACTGCGATGTAGCCGTAATAGGCAAGGTCGAAGTCACCCGACCAGCCCCAGATGACATTGAGCCCGAGAGCCATGATCCCGAAGATCGCCCCCTCGGTAAGGACCGACACGAGATATGCGGTCACTCGAACACCGTTCTGCGGGCATTGACGAACAGGCCTCGCGGACGGAACAGGATGACCAGGGCCAGGATCGCGAACGCGATCGCCAGGTTGTAGCTCGAGCTGATGAAGCCGCCGACAAATGGAACCGGGAGAGCCGGCACCACCTCCAGGATGATGCCCACGATCACAGCGCCGGCCATCGTGCCGACCGCTCGGCCGAGGCCTCCGGCGACCGCGGCTGTCAGCGTGATGAGGAAGAATCCAAACCCGAAATAGGGGGTGAAGGAGCCGACGCTCTCGGCGAGCACGAACCCCGCATAGCCGGCGATCAGGCCGGCCAGGAAGAATGTCGCGGCCGCGACCCGCGTGGCGTTGATGCCAGTGACACGGGCGAGCTCACGGTTCTGCGACACAGCCCGCAGCGCCTTGCCGAACTTGGTGCGCGAGATGATGAAAAAGAGCACCGCGGTGATCGCGATCGCCGAGATGACGATCTGCTGGTCGAGCGGGTTCAGGAGGAAGGGGCCCACCTGCTGAGGCGCGCCTGGATCGAGGTTGTAGGCGACGTTCGCGGCGCCAAAGATGATGACGAGCACGTTCTGGATGATGAAAGACACGCCCAGCGTGGCGATGAAGATGACAGTCGGGCTGGCGCCGAAACGGATGAAGGGGCCGATGACGCTCCAGTACATCGCTAGCGCAATCAATCCGCCCGCGATCGCTGCGGCGAGGGCGGCGGCAACCCCACTGCCGGTCCTCTGGTGAACCAGGTACGCGGCGTATGCCCCCACGGTGAGGATCTCACCGTGTGACACGTTGGCGACGTTCGTTACCCCGTATTGGAGCGTGAAGGCGACCGCCGAGAGCGCAAGGATCGACGCGGTGACGATCCCGAACCCAAGCGTCAGCAGCGCCTCGTGCAAGTCTCAACCTCCATTTTGGCGCGCTTCGACCGCGTTAGCGAGAGCGTCCTATGAGTTGCCCGTTCGCTTTATGGCGTTGCCGTGGCCAGCGCGGCCGCATCCAGCACCACAACCTGGACCTGCTGGCCTGTGACGCTTTGCTGGAAGGCGGCATATGGCCCGAACACGTTGTGGAACTGGTTGTAGTCGAGCGGACCGCTGGCGCCGTCGAAGTTGATCTCCGTGCCGGCCTTGATCAACGCCAGGCACGAGGGGTATGTGTAGCACTGCGTGCCGGGAGGGTTGGTCACGCTGGTCATTGCTGCGTTGATGTCCGGGCCCAGGATGCTGTTGGCCTTGTCGATCGCCAGCGCCTGGCTGATGACCGCGTCATACGCGTAGTTGGCGTTTCCTAGTGGCTGCTGATTGGCGCCGGGGACCACCAGCGCAAATTGCTTGAGGAACTCGTCTGTAGCTGCTCCCGAGACCGACGTGCCGTAGACCGAGATGAGGTGGTCGTGCGCCACCTGGTTGCCGATGGCCTTCAGATAGTCGCTGCCTCCGGTGACGTCGGTGCCGACGAACGGGATGGCAAGGTTGTTCAGCTTCTTGAAGTTCTGGAACAGCACCGCCGCCGTCGGAGCGTCAGTCTGGGTGAAGATCACGTCAGGGCTGTCTGCGATGACCTGCTGGACCGTGGTCAGATAGGAGGTCTGGGCGGGGGCGATCGTGTAGCTCTTGACCACAGCGCCGCCCAGCTTGGTGAAGGTGGCTGTGATCGGCGGGGGGAACGTCTGAGCGGCGATGTCGGAGTAGAAGATGAGGTCTGCCTTTCGGTATCCCTTGTTGTACGCGTACAGCGCCATGGCGACGCCGAGCTGGGAGTCCGAAGGGCTGTCCCTCCACAGGTACTCGTTGGCGTTTCTGTCGAACAGGGTGCTGCCGCCCTGGAACTGAGTCGTGATCTTCGCCGCCGAAATGATGGGGGTGACCGTGGCAATCTCCTGAGTCTCAGGGCCGATGATCCCGACGACGTTGCTGTTGGAGAGCAGCTGCCGTGCGGCGAGGGCGCCGTCGGCCCCGTCGCACTGGGTGTCGGCATGCTGGAGCACCAGCTGCTGCCCCAATATGCCGCCACCGTCATTGATCGCCTTCTGGGCGACCTCGGAGCCCTGGAGCATCGCCGCGCCAAGGCTGGAGAGGCTGCCGGTGAAGCAGGACAGCACGCCCATCGTTACGGGGCCGGTTGGGAGATGTGAGGTGGACGTGGTGGTGCCGTTCCCGCACGCCGCGAGAACGAACGCTGCAGCGGCGACCGCTGCCACCAGGCGCGCGGAAACCGATTGTCGCTTGGTGTCTTCGTTGACGAGGTTCATCGTGTGCGTCCCTCCAACCGTCCCAAAGCAGCCGCGTTCCGGCGAGATTAGTCCTGCCATGAGTCGTTGTCAATGGTTGGACCACTGGACCTGTACCGCCTGCTAGACTCGGGCCCCATGGGCGCGCCACCGACCACAGCGCTCCGGCCGCTCGAGCGCAGCCGCCTCTACGAAGACGTCGGCGAGAGGCTGGCCGAGTTCGTGAGCGAATCCCGCATGAAGCCGGGAGACCAGTTCCCGGCTGAGCGCGACCTGGCGCGTCAGCTGCACGTCAGTCGCACGTCGGTCCGTCAGTCCTTTGTCGTCCTGCAGGCGCTGGGATTTGTCGACGTCCGGCACGGTGAAGGCGTCTTCCTGCGGCGGACACGCGGCTTCGGCGATTCGCTGACGAAGCTGCTCGAGCGCCGTCGGCGCCTGCCAGACGTGCTCGAAGCTCGGGAGGCACTCGAGGTCAAGCTGGCGGAGTTGGCTGCGGCTCACCGCAGTGGGGACGATCTCAGCGCCATGAACGCAGCGGTCGCTCAGATGGGGGCGGAGATCAGCGCCGGCGGGGTCGGAACCGAAGGCGACGCTGCCTTTCACCACGCCATCGCGCTCGCTGCCCGGAATGAGATCCTGTTGCATCTCGTCGAGGCGATGGCGGAGGTGATTCAGGAGACTCGTATCGAATCGCTCAGCGAACCGGGGCGGCCGGTGCGCTCGCTCGAAGCGCACCGGCGCATTCTCGCCGCCATCGAATCTCGAAACAAAGAGGGCGCTGCCGAGGCGATGCGCCAGCACCTCCGAGTCGTTGCGGACGTCTCGCTGCTCCGATGGCAGCCGGAGTCTTCCGACGATGCCAACGCCGGCGACTAACGTCCCGGAGGGTTCGTCGGGGCGCGCGGCGGATGCGTGCGCGATATGCGGGGCACCACTGGACCAGTTTCGTGTCTGCACCGCCTGCGGCCACTACGGATCGCTGACCGCGGCCCAGAGGATCGACCAGCTCGCTGATCGCGGCTCGTTTCAAGAGCACGACCGCCATATCTGGGCGGGCAACCCGATCCATTTCTCCTCCGGCGCCACGAGCTATGAGAAGCAGCTTGCACAGGCGCAAGCGGCGACCGGCCTGTTGGATGCAGTCGTTACCGGTAATGCGCGCGTTATGGGCGTCCCGGTGGTTCTCGTCGTGTTTGACTTCAGGTTTCTCGGGGGCAGCATGGGCAGCGTCGTCGGCGAGAAGGTGGCGCGGGCATTTGACTCGGGTCGGCGTGAACGTCTGCCTGTGATCGCAATTTGCTCATCCGGCGGAGCGCGCATTCAAGAAGGGATGGTGGCGCTGTTCCAGATGGCGAAGACGACGCTGTGCGCCGCCAGATTGCGAGAGCAGGGTGTTCCACTGCTGACAGTCCTCACGGACCCGACGATGGGCGGCGTGCTCGCATCGTTTGCCAGCATGGGTGACGTGATCCTGGCAGAACCCCACGCCCGGATATCGTTCGTCGGACCACGCGTTCACGAGAAGGCCATTGGTGATCCAGTGCCGCCTGGAAGCGCGGAGTTCGCACTCCTTCACGGAACCATCGACGCGATAGTTGAACGCGAGCACCTGCGTGCGATCCTCAGCCATCTGGCGGCAATGCTCCGTCCGAAGGAGCCGACCCGTGCGAAGGCGCCTGTGGTGCCGAAGCCCTTCCCACTCGCCGGGCATGGCCGATCAGTGTGGGAGACGGTTGAGCTCGCGAGGCATCCCGCGCGTCCGACCGGTAGCGACCTCGCCAAGCATGTGTTTCACGATGTTTTCGAGCTTCATGGCGATCGGAGTGGGGAAGACGACGATTCCATCATGGCCGGCGTTGGGACGCTCGACGGGCGCGCTGTCGTGATCGTGGCTCAGAACCGCCACTCGGTGAACGGCGGCCGCACAAGAGCCAGCGGTTACCGCATGGCGATGCGTGCATTTGTGCTCGCCGAACGCTTCTCCCTGCCCCTCATCACTCTCGTCGACACGCCCGGCGCCGCCACCGATGCCGGAGCTGAGGGCGCCGGAATAACAGGGGCAGTTGCCGAGTCGCTGGCACGACTGGGGCGCCTGCGGACATTGGTCGTCAACGTCGTCGTCGGCGAGGGCGGCAGCGGCGGAGCGCTGGCGTTGTCGGTTGGCGATCGCCTTCTGATGATGGAGAACGCGATCTTCTCCGTCATCGGACCCGAGGCTGCATCAACGATCCTGTATCGCGATTCGGCTCATGCCCAGGAGGTAGCGGGCCAGCTGAAGCTCACCGCTCGCGACCTGTTTGGGCTTCGCCTCGTCGATCGAGTGGTCGCCGAGCAGCCGGCGGGGCATGAGGCGCCTGAGATGATGGGTAGGATGGTGCGTCAGGCGCTGGCCGAGGAGCTGGCCATCCTGGAGCACGTGCCGATCAAGACGATTCTGTCGCGGAGAGAAGCCAAGTTCAGACACACGCACGGGCTTCGCGGCCGACTCCAGCTGTTCATGCGTTCGTCGTCGGACGTGCACGCCGCCAAGGCCCAGTAGGCCGAATCGGTGGACGCCTTGGCTCCGCTGCCGCTAGCGGGCATACGTGTCCTTGACTTCAGCCATGCACTGGCGGGCCCTTACTGCACGATGCTGCTGGGCGACCTTGGCGCAGACGTCATCAAGGTCGAGCCTCCGTCCGGTGATCACTCCCGGCAGTGGGGGCCGCCTTTCATCAATGGCGAGTCCTCGTACTTTCTGTCCGTGAATCGCAACAAGCGGAGTGTCGTGCTGGATTTGAAGCAGCCGGCGGCACGGGGCGCAGCGGAGGAGCTCGCAATGGCTTGTGATGTCGTCGTGGAGAACTTCAAGCCGGGCACGATGGCACGGTTGGGACTGGATGCGGCGAAGCTGCAGGGTATGAGGGCGGCGCTGGTATACGCGTCGATCAGTGGCTTCGGACAAAGCCAGCCGACGTTGGCAGGCTATGACCAGATCGCCCAGGGCACTTCGGGGATGATGAGTGTGAACGCGACTCCCGACAGCCCTCCCACCAAGGTTGGCGTTCCGATCGGAGACATCACGGCGGGAATGTTTGCGTGCCAGGCGATCCTTGCCGCACTCGTGGAGCGAGGCACCACGGGCAGAGGCCGCTACATCGACGTGGCCCTCAACGACTCGCTGCTCGCCCTGTTCACATATCAGGCCGGCCGGTTCTTCGCCTCTGGCGAAGTCCCCGTACAGGAGGGCAACCATCACGCGACCATCGCGCCATACGGAACGTTCGCTGTGAGTGACGGCTTCATCAACGTGGCGGTTGCGACCGACGCCCACTTTGTTCGATTCTGCGAAGCGATCAACGCCACCGAGCTCGCAATTGATCCCAGGTTCGCGACCAACGCCCTGCGGCAAGCGGCGCGGTCTGACCTTATCGTTGCGATCGAAGCTCACCTTAGCGAAGGCACACGCTCTGAGTGGTTGGCGCGGTTCGAGCAGTTCGGCATTCCTGCGGGGCCCATCCTGGACATCGCGGAAGCGTTTGCCAGCCCACTGGCGACTGAGCGCCAGATGCGCGTGAACATCGAACACCCCAAGGCTGGCCCTATCAACCAGGTCGGTGCGCCGTGGAAGATCGATGGTCAATCGAGCCCGATCCGAAAGCCGCCGCCACTCCTGGGGCAGCACACTGCAGAGGTGTTGCGGGAGCTGCTCCACCGCGATGCCGGAGACCTCGTTGGCTGACCGGCCGGGTCGAGTGAACGACGGCCACGGCCGCGCTCCGCTCTCGGGTATCCGCGTCATCGAGGTCGGGAATTACATGGCCGGCCCGTTTTGCGGAATGCAGCTGGCCGACCTCGGCGCTGAGGTGATCAAGGTCGAGCACCCGGACGGTGGCGACCAGGTGCGATCGTCGGCGCCCTTGATCGATGGCGAGGGCTCAGCTTTCATGCGCCTCAACCGCAACAAGCGCTCAGTTGCGCTCGATCTCAAGAGCGTGGCCGGTAAAGGGGTCTTTCGCAAGCTGGTCGCGACGGCCGACGTCGTGATTGAGAATCTGCGGCCCGGCACGATGGCAGATCTCGAGCTCGACTACGAGAGGCTGCGGCGGCTCAACCCCGGCCTGATCTACGTGGCCGCATCCGGCTGGGGCCAGGACGGTCCGCTGAGGGACCGCCCGGGGATGGACATCATGGCGCAGGCACGGTCGGGCCTCATGAGCATCACAGGAACACCTGGAGGTGACCCGGTCAAGGTCGGAGTGCCGATCTGCGACCTCGTGTGCGCCCTGTACGGAGCGCTGGCCGCGGTGGCGGCGCTGCACGCCAGGCGCGAAACGGGTGCCGGCCAGTTCATCGACGTCTCACTCCTGGAGGCTGGCGTTTCCTTTGCAATCTGGGAAGCCGGCCTTTTCTTCGCCACCGGCGAGATCCCTCAGCGGTCCGGCTCTGCGCATCAGAACGCCGCACCTTATCAAGCCTTCCGAGCTTCGGACGGGTGGTTGACGATCGGTGCCACCACCCAATACAACTGGACCGCCATGTGCAAGGCACTCGGCCTCGACAAGTTGCTCGAGGACAGCCGCTACATGGATGCGAACCTCCGCCACGAGCACCGTGAAGCACTCGTCGCCAGCATCGAGGAGGTCACCATCAACAAACCCGCAGCACACTGGCTTGAGCTTCTCGACCAGGCGGGCGTCCCGTGCGCGCCACTTCAGGACTTCGGGCAGGTCTTCACCGACCCACACCTGCTGGCGCGGGACTATTTCTGGGACGCGCCCCATACCACTGCCGGAACCGTCCGCCAGCTGGGTTCGCCTATGCGGTTCTCGCTGACTCCGGCGCGACGCGACAGGGCAGCACCTCTGCTTGGTGAAGACTCGGCCGCCGTCCTGGCCGAGCTTGGGTACGACGCCGCAGAGGCGAGAAGCATGCTCGAGCAGAAAGTGGTTGGAGCTCCCAAGCGATCCCGCCGTGAGTGATGTGAGGGCGCCTGCGCCCACTGAGGAGCTGATCGTCGAGCAGCGGGGCGCGATCAGGTGGATCACGTTCAATCGGCCTCACGCGCGCAACGCGTTGACCTGGAACATGTACGAACGGCTGGAGAGGGCCTGCCACGACGTAAACGCGGACCGTGCCGTTCGCGCAGTCGTTCTGACCGGCGCCGGCGGGAAAGCGTTTGTCGCGGGCACCGACATCGCGCAGTTTCGAGCGTTCAAGACGGAGCAGGATGCGCTCGATTACGAGGCGCGAGGAGACGTGGTGATGAACACCATCGAATCAGTGCGCGTGCCGACAATCGCCGCGATAACGGGCGCGTGCACCGGAGCCGGAGCGGCGATTGCGGCGTGCTGCGACCTCCGCATAGGGTCGGCGTCCGCGCGATATGGGTTTCCAATTGCGCGCACGCTGGGCAATTGCCTGTCGATGGCCAACTACAGCCGCGCCGCGGCCCTCATCGGGATTCCTCGACTGAAGGACGTGATGATGCGTGCGCGGCTGATGAATGCGCCGGAGATGCTCGCCGCCGGGCTGCTTTCCGAGGTCATGCCCGACGAGCAATCGCTCCTCAACCGGGCCCAGTCGCTTGCCGAGGAGGTGGCCTCGCTGGCTCCGCTAACTCTCTGGGCCACCAAAGAGGCGCTGCGTCGTGTGCGCGAGAGGATGAGTGTGGTGGGTGGGGATTCAGACCTGATCCTGGCCTGCTACATGTCGCAGGACTTCAAGGAAGGTGTCGATGCGTTCCTCAGCAAGCGCGAGCCGCACTGGAAGGGCGAGTAGCGGTCAAGACACCAACAGCTTGAGGACGGCGGCCAGCCCGCCGATGACGATGAGTGTCCGCAAGACGTTCGAGGGCAGGCGGCGGCCGACTGAAGCTCCAAGCTGTCCGCCCGCGATGCTGGAGACTGCGAGCAGCCCGGCAGCCTCCCACGCGACGTGCCCGAAGATGATGAACACCAGCGATGCCACTGCGTTGGACGTCGCCGCGAGCACATTCCTGACGCCATTGAGTCGCTGGAGGTCGTCCTTGATGAAGACGGACAGGAGGCCGATGAAGATCACTCCAACGCCGGCGCCGAAGTAGCCCGCGTAGACAGCCGCCAACAGGATGGCTGCGCGCAAAGCCCAGGCGCTCCCGGCATGGTCGCGGTAGCGGGCCAGCAGGGCCGACAGGCGGGGCTGCGCAACCACAAGCCCGACCGCGAAAAGAATCAGGAACGGCACGATGCGACGGAAGACCCCTTCGGGCAGCGCCAGCAGGAGGATGGCGCCGACCACGGCTCCGATCGCCGTTGGGATGGCGAGCTCGAGCAGGCGGCGGCGCTGGCCCGCAAGCTCGCGGCGGTAGCCGACGACGCCGCTGACGTTGCCCAATACCAGCCCGACAGTGTTGCTCATGTTCGCCACCACAGGCGGATACCCGAGAGCCAGGAGGGTGGGGAAGGTGAGGAGGCTGCCCGTTCCGACCACAGCATTGACCATGCCCGCGACGAAGCCGGCGGCAAGGATTGCGAGAACTTCCAATGTGCCCAAGAGACGAGGTTAGCGCCAGCGCGGACCCCTCTCCCCGACCCTCCCCCCTTGCAGCGGGAGGGAGAGGACTTGACACGATGACGCAGTGCAGCGTAAGGTCGTGGCCAATAACGGTACGTACCAGTACTGAAACGATGAAGCACAGGAGCCAAGAGCCAACATGGTTTCGTTCGAGCTGAGTGACGAGCAGCGGGAAATAAGGGACTGGGTCCACGCCTTCGCGGAGAAGGAGATCCGGCCCGTAGCCGCGCAGTACGACGAGGCCGAGGAGTTCCCTTGGCCGGTGGTCAAGAAGGCCGCCGAGGTTGGTCTGTACGGGGTCGACTTTCTGCAGCAGACCTACGGCGATGCGACCGGCATCATGCCGGCCCTGGTCGCGGAGGAGCTGACCTGGGGCTGCGCCGGCATCGCGCTGGCGATCCAGGGCACGGGATTGCCGATCGCCGCCATCTTCTCCCAGGGCACGCCCGAGCAGATCGCGACCTGGATCCCCGCCTGTTTCGGCACGGTCGAGAAGCCGGCGGTCGGCGCTTTCGCCGTCACCGAGGCCGACGCCGGTTCGGATGTATCGTCGATGAAGACCCGTGCCGTGAGAAAGAACGGCGACTGGGTCCTCAACGGCCAGAAGATCTTCATCACCAACGGCGGCATCGCGGGCGTCCACGTGGTGGTTGCCGCGGTTGAGCCCGAGCTCGGCACCCGCGGGCAGGCCAGCTTCGTCGTGCCGCCCGGCACCAAAGGCATCAGGCAGGGCAAGAAGGAAAGAAAGATGGGGATCCGGGCGTCGCACACCGCTGAGGTGCTGCTCGAGGACTGCACGATCCCGCTCGAGAACGTGCTGGGTGGCATGGAGAAGCTGGAGGCCAGGCTGGCGCGGGCCCGCGAGGGCACGCACTCGCGTTCGTCGGGCGCCCTGAAAACTTTCGAGCTGTCGCGGCCGATCGTCGGCGCGATGGCGCTTGGCATCGCCCGGGCTGCTTTTGAGTTCGCGCTGCAGTACGCCAAGGAGCGCAAGCAGTTCGGCCGGCCATTGATCGAGAACCAGGCGATCGCTTTTATGCTCGCCGACATGGCGACGGAGATCGAGGCCACGCGGGCGCTCATCTGGCGGGCGCTGTGGGAAGGCCGCAACGGCGGCGAGTTCAAGAAGGCCGAGGGCTCGATGGCCAAGCTGAAGGCGGGAGAGGTCGCGGTCAAGGTCACGGACCAGGCGATACAGATCTGCGGCGGCTACGGCTACATCCGGGACTTTCCGGTCGAGAAGTGGCACCGCGACGCGAAGATCTACACGCTGTTCGAGGGCACTTCCGAGATTCAGCGCCTCGTCATCTCGCGCGCTATCGCGCACGACTAGCGGTGGCGGTCGCGGCGGCGCCGGGAGCTCAGCAGCGTCGCGACGCGAGGGTCGATCGACGCCGTAAGCGGGTCGCCGACGCCGCCCTCCATCTCTTTGCCGTGCGGGGCTACAACGTCACGTCGGTCGACGACATTGCGGCTCGGGCGAAGACGTCGAAGTCAGCCTTCTACGAGTTCTTCAAGTCGAAAGAGGATTGCTTTCGTGAGCTCCTCCTGCAGGAGGGCGGCGCGCTCATCCACGATGTGTTGGAGGACGCGGCCAGCGGCCACGATCACCACGAGCGGCTGCGCCGAGGCATCACGAGGTTCGTGGTTTCGAGCTTCGAACGGTCGGCGGTAGCGCGTCTGCTGATCGTCGAGTCGGTGGGATTGAGCACCGGTGTCGACCAGGTGCGGCACGAGCTGCAGAGCCGTTTTGCGGACGCGGTCGCCGAAGAGGTGCGGCACGCGATGCTGCACGATCCGTTCTACGCGGACAAGGATCCGCAGGTGTTCGGCCGTGCGGTGGTGGGTGCAGTCAGCGACGCGGTCGGTTACTTCCTGACGCACCCGGGGGTCGACGCGGAATCGCTGGCCGCCAGCCTATGCCGGATCTTCGCGCCTTAGACCTAACTGCCGCCGAAGATGCGGCGAATCGCGCCGAGGATCCCACCACCGCTAGTTGAGCCCGATGGCTCCTCCCAGCCGAATGAGTCCACTTTCGGCGCCGCTGCTGCTTGCGGCTTGCCGTGGCCGTGGCCTCGGTGGCCGTAGAAGCGCCGCGCCATCTCGTCTACGTTGCTCGGGATTCCCTCTTTAGCCAGGGCTTTCTTGAACGCGGCGCGCAGAGCATCGCCATTGGGATCGCGGCCGAGGACCGGCGTCGCCGCCAGGCCCTGAGCGATCTGAGGCGCCTCGGCGTCGCCGGTTTCGACAAGCAGCTCTGCAGCCGGTCTCGCCATGTAGCGCTCCTCCATGAGGTTCAGCGAGGTCGCGATGCTCTGCAGGTCGGCGAGCGTGCCGTTGCTCGCGGCGAGCTTCTCCCGTAGGACATCGGCTCGTTTCCTGCGCGGTTGCTGCGCTGCCATGCTTGTTCCCCCCTCGACCAACCTGACGGAGCAAAGTTGATAATAAACGCGAGCAAGGGAGATACCCCTTCCGGGGTGTCCTCGATACGGATCAGCCGCGGGCCTCGACAAGCCTGTGAGGACGGGCGCCCGATGTACGTTCGTGTAGACGGCTACACCGTCTTTCAAAACGGAGCTCTCCCTTGCTCAATCATTCCCTGACAGTCCAGCGGCTGCGCTCGCCTGAGTTCTGGGACGAGCTGCT
>DATCPW010000201.1:0-6019 GCA_036569865.1 Candidatus Dormiibacterota bacterium | reverse complement strand
GCACTTGCATCAGTCGCGGGCGGCAAGAGCACCGGAAAGGTCGTACTCACCACGTGAGAGGGCTCCGCATAGCGCTCGCGGCGGCCCTGGTCGTGCTGGTGCTGACCACCCTGCTGGTCCACGCGGGAGCCGGTGGCGTGGGCACCGCGGCCATCCAGCTCGGCAAAGCCGCCGGAGCGACCGTCATCGCGACCGCCGGCACCGACGAGAAGCTCGAGGTTTGCCGGCGCATGGGCGCCGACCACGCGATCAATTACAAGACGCATGATTTCGCCGAAGAGGTCAAGAAGCTGACGGGCGGGCGCGGAGCTGACGTCATCTTCGATCCGATCGGCGGCGACGTCTACGACCGATCGACGAAATGCATCGCGTTCGAAGGGCGCATCGTCGTCGTGGGCTTCACGTCCGGGCGTATCCCGCAAGCGGCCACCAACCACGTGCTGATCAAGAACTACTCCGTGGTCGGCCTGCATTGGGGCCTGTACAACACTCGCGCGCCGGAGCTCATCGCACCCGCCGCTCGCGCCCTTTTCGACCTTTACGAAGCCGGAAAGATCAAGCCGTTCATCTCTGCTCGCATGCCGTTGGCCGAGGCGCCGGCGGCACTTGCATCAGTCGCGGGCGGCAAGAGCACCGGAAAGGTCGTACTCACCACGTGAGAGGGCTCCGCATCGCGCTCGCGGCGGCCCTGGTCGCGCTGGTGCTGACCACCCTGCTGGTCGCCGTCGTCGTCCTCGCGCCGTTCGGCGGCGGGGCTGCGCCCGAGGTGCTCGCGCGTGACCAGACCCTCAGCTTTCCGATCGCGCAAGACGTCGCCGATTTCGATCCGGCGCAGATCTCAACGCCATCGGACGTCGATGTTCTTCGCAACGTATTCTCCGGTCTCTACAAATTCGACCAGAGGCTCCAGGAGGTCCCCGACCTGGCGAAGGGTCCTCCCATCGTGTCAGCGAGCGGGCTGACCTACACGTTCCAGCTGCGGCACGGCGCTTTGTTCTCCAATGGCGACCCGATCACCGCCGACGACTTCCTCTACAGCTGGAACCGTGCCGCCGCCAAACAGGGCGATTACGCGAGCCTCTTTCAACCCATAGTCGGTTACCAGGCGGTCGCAGACGGCCGCACCACCAAGATGAGCGGCCTCGTCAAGCTCGACGCGTATTCATTCACGACGACGTTGACGAAACCCACGGGCTATTGGACGACCACCGTGGGGCTGTGGCCGTTCTGGGTCGTGGACAGCAAGGTCATCGCAGCGGCTGGTGACGGCGTCTGGTTCACCCAGCCACAGACGCTGATTGGCAGCGGCCCCTTCCGGATGACGGCGCGCGCTGCAGGACAGACGCTCGACTTCGAACCGGTTCCGCACTGGTTCGGCGGATCGACCGGCGCAATCACGCACGTGCACATCGACGTCATCGCCGACCAGTCCGTGCAAGTCACGGGATATGAGTCGGGCCTATTCAGCGTCATCGGCTACGCGCGTCAGGGCCTGCCTCCGGCGGCCGCGGTTCGGTACACGAGTGACGCGAAGTTGAAGAGCCAGCTGCAGCTGATACCCGCCGGCCTTACGTTCTGGGCTGCCTTCAACATCAGCACCGGACCTTTTGCCGGGGTCGCGAACGGACTCGCTGGCCGTCACGCCTTTTCGACCGCGATCGATCGGAACGCGCTCGCTGCTGCGGTTTGCAACCAGGGGACCGCATGCGTGCCCGCCACGGGCGGGGTGATCAGCAAGGGCCTCGCTGGATATCTCGGCGACGGGGTTGACGTGAACACCAAGTTCGACCCTGTCGCGGCGAAGGCCGAGTTGCAGAAGTGGGATCCGAAAGGAGTCAAGGTGAGAGGGCTTGCGTACACGTATGACACGGATCCTTTCAACAAGGCCGTGTGCGCCAACCTGGTGGCGCAGTGGCAGAGGAACCTTGGCATTCTGGTCAAGTGCGTCGAGATCGATCGCAAAACGTTTTTCGACAAGCGCAACGGCAAGTGCGCGTACCCGCTGTTCAGGCAGAGCTGGCGGGCGGACTACGACAATCCACAGAACTGGTTTGACTACCTGTTTGTGGCTGGAGCGCCCTCAGGTGGTTCCTGCTATTCGAACCCTCCGTTCGATAAGGCTGTGAGGGCAGCTGACGCGAAGCCACTAGCGTCCGCGCTGGCGGACTACAAGGCTGCGGGTCAGACGCTGATCGGTCATGTCGCATACGGCGCCCTGGTGTACGGAGTTCAGCAATACCTCGTGCATCCGTGGGTCAAGGGGATCGGCGGCAACGCGCTGTACGACTTCGCCTGGACCGACGCGAGGATCGTCAAGCACTAAGTCCGTACGATGAGCGGGCTATGAGTGTTGTTGGGATTGGGCATCGGCGGCTCGAGGGGGCCGAAAAGGTTTCCGGCGCGACGCGGTTCACAGCCGACGTCGACCTGCCAGGCCTGCTGCACGTGCAGCTCGTGCTCAGCCACCAGGCCAGCGCGAACATTCGCAGCATCGACACCACCGCTGCGCGCTCCGCGCCTGGCGTCATCGACGTAGTCGCCGGCGCCGACCTTCCGAGCAACAGCGCGCCAAGCCCCGAGAAACCTCTTGCCGTGGGTCGCGTCTTTTATGTAGGCCAGCCGGTCGTGGCTGTGATCGCCGAAAGCGAGACCGCAGCGGCCGACGCCGCAGCGCTTGTCGACGTCGATTACGAGCCGCTGGCCGTGACCGTCGACCCCGCACTTGCGATGCGCGAGGGCGCAGGCAGGGTGCTCGACGCAGAAGAGGAGGCTGACGCCGCCGACGCATCGATGCACGGCGCGGGGACCGACTCCGAGTCAAACGGCACGGCTCCGCGCCGGCCACCCAACGTCAGCAGCGTCGTCAGCCTCAAGCGAGGCAACACAGATGCAGCGCTCAAATCAGCGGACGCCGTGGTCAAGGCCACCTACAGCCTCGCGGGCGTGCATCACTCGCCGATGGAGCCGCATGTGTCGATGGTCCGCCCGGAACCCGACGGCGGTATGACCGTGTGGGCGCCGACGCAGGGCCCGTTCTACGTTCGCGACGAGGTCGCGAAGGTCCTGGGGATACCGACTTACAAAGTCAAGGTCATCCCCATGGCGGTGGGCGGCGGGTTCGGCGGCAAGGTCACCCTCCTCGAGACGCTCCTCGTTCTCCTCGCGAGGCGAACCGGTCGCGCGCTGCGGCTCAACCTCACCCGCCAGCAGGTGTTCGCCGTGGCCCGATCTGCTCCCGCGGCGAGCTTCGACATCGAGCTAGGCGCCAAGCGCGACGGCACTTTGGTCGCCTTGCGCGCCACCTATCACTACGACAACGGCGCCAGCGCGGGCTGGCACGGCGGGATCACCGCCTCGTTCCTCACCGGCACCTATCAATGTCCCAATTTCGAGATCACTGGTTATGAGGTCTCGACCAACAAGACGCCGGTCGAGGCATACCGAGCCCCCGGTGCACCGCAAGCCTATTTCGCGCTGGAGTCGGCGCTGGACGAGCTGGCGCTCGAGCTCAAGATGGATCCGATCGATCTGCGCCTTCGCAACGCTTCGCGCGAGGGCGACCCCGGCGGCGATGGAAAGCCGTGGCCGCGTATAGCGATGGTCGAATGCCTCGAGGAAGCAAAGAATAATCCGCTCTACACCGAGCCATGCGGTGAGGGTGAAGGCGTCGGCATCGCGCTGGGGTCATGGGGCGGTGCGCGCACGCCGGCGTCCGCAGGCTGCCGCGTCGAGCCCGACGGCACGCTGACGGTGCACGTCGGAACCGTCGACGTCAGCGGTTCTTCGACGGGTCTGGCGATGATCGCAGCGGAGTCATTCGGCGTCCCGCTGGACAAGGTCCGGATCGAGACGAGCGACACCGGCGTGGCGCCGTACGGGCCGCTGGCCGCAGGGAGCCAGGTCACCTACAGCATGGGCGGCGCGGTGCAAGAGGCTGCGGCCGAGGCGAGACGGCAGCTGCTCGAGATCGCAACCAACGAGCTGGAGGCTGCGCCGGAGGACCTCGAGATAATCGACGGCCGCGTCGCTGTGCGAGGCGTGCCCGAGCGCTACGTCGAGGTCACCAAGCTCGTCGCCATGAGCACCGAGTTCATGGGCCGATACCGGCCGATCCAGGCCACCGGCCGCTCGGCGGTCCAGGCGGCGTCCCCGATGTTCACAGTCCACATCGCACGCGTTCGCACCGACGCCGAGACCGGCGAGTTTCAACTAACCGGCTACGCCGCGATCCAGGACGTCGGGCGCGCCATCAACCCGCCCGAGGCGATGGGCCAGATCCACGGCGGCGTCGTCCAGGGCTTGGGCCGTGCGCTCGGCGAGCAGCTGGCGTACAGCGGCGACGGCCAGCTCCGCACCTCCAGCTTCCTCGACTACGAGCTCCCCACCGCCGACCAGCTGCCCGACATCGACGTGAAGCTGATCGAGGTGGCTTCGGCGGTCGGTCCGCTGGGCGCCAAAGGCGTCGGCGAGCCACCCGCAGTGCCCGGCCCGGCAGCGATCTCGAACGCCCTGGCTCGTGCGACCGGGATCAGGCTTCGCAACCTCCCACTCGATCGCTCAGCATTCGTTCGCTAGCCAGACCCCCCATAGTGGCGGCGTGAACGGCGTGGGCCTGGTCGAAGAAATTCCTGTATCAACAGAGAGGGGAAGCCCCGGATCGGCCATGCGCGCCTACGTGGCCCGAACGCTGCCTGGCTGCTCCCCGATCCTGGTCTGCAATCGCGCGCCAAGCGAGCCCAAGCCCGAAGGAGGCTTCAAGCGCGGAGCGGGTGGAGTGATCACCGCTCTACTGACCCTGGCCGAGGCGACGGAGGCCGATTGGGTCGCATGCGCGCGCAACGAGGACGAGCGGCAGCTCGCAACGAGTCACGGCTCTGCGGTCACCGTTCCCCTGCTGAATTCCACAGGCCGCCTGCACTACGCGATACCGACCAAGGAGCAGTACGACATGTACTACGGGGTGTTCGCCAACCCCGTGCTCTGGTTCATCCAGCACTATCTGTGGGACCTCGGCAACGAGCCGGTGATCGACGACCGCATCCACCAGGCATGGGAGGAGGGCTACGTCGAGGTCAACCGGCTGATTGCCGAGAAGGTGATCGAGGTCGCCCGCGCGGCGCCGAGCCGGCCCCTCGTACTCGTTCACGACTATCAGCTCTACCTCGTGCCACGGCTGGTCCGAAAAGCAATTCCCGCCGCGATGATCCAGCACTTCGTTCACGTGCCGTGGCCGACACCTCAGTACTGGAAGGTGCTGCCCAAGCAGATGCGCGACGCGATTCTCGAGGGCCTGCTTGGATGCGACATCGTCGGCTTCCAGTCGAGCCTCGACGTGCGCAACTTCCTCCTCACGTGTGAGGAAAACTTCGGGCTACAGGTCGATGAGAAGGAGCGGGCGGTTTTCTACGGCGGTCGCGTTGTCTATGCGCGCCACTACCCGATATCGATTGATGTCGCGACGACCTCGCGGCTCGCGGCTTCGCGCGGGGTCAAGCGTCAGGAGCGCGAGCTGGCGGCGTGGCGACCACGACATCTCATTTCGCGCATCGACAGAACCGACCCCTCGAAGAACATCGTTCGAGGATTCATCGCCTATGACAAGCTCCTCCGCTACCACCCGGAGCTGCGCGGCGAGGTCCAGTTCTGGGCGTTCCTGCAGCCCTCGCGCCAGGACGTCGCGGTTTATAGCCGCTACCTGCGGCAGATCCGGCAGACGGTGGGACGCATCAACAGCGAGTTCGGCACCGAGACTTGGCAGCCGGTCCGGCTCGAGATCGGCGAGAGCGAGCGTAAGGCGGTTGCTTCGCTGAAGAATTTCGATGTCCTGTTGGTCAACCCGGTCTACGACGGGCTCAACCTCGTCGTCAAAGAGGGCGCGCTGGTCAACGCGACCAACGGCGTGATAGTGCTTTCCGAGAATGCCGGCGCCCACGAAGAGCTGCAGGCACACGTGTTGTCGATCAACCCTTTCGACGTGGAGGCCACGGCGGCTGCGCTGTACACCGGCCTAACAATTGGA
>DATCPW010000200.1:0-1727 GCA_036569865.1 Candidatus Dormiibacterota bacterium | reverse complement strand
TCGTAGTTGGCCTCATGAACCTCACGGATGCGGCCGGTGAGCCGCTCGTCCTCGACCCGACGGACCGAACGCTTCCCAGTCGCTCGCTGGTAGTACGCGGACACCGCCGGCGGGGGCAAACGTCGCCCCTGGGGCCCTCTCAGGGCCCTGCGGCGGCTATTCGGTGGCTGTGGAGCTTGAGCAGGTTGTGTGTGGCGGTGATTATTTGGAATGCCCTGGGTTTGACGGAGACCGGGTTTGTAGGTCTTTCAAGTAATTATACTGAGTTAGTGTGATTGGCTACTACCGTAGGTCGGAGACGACCCCGAAGGGGGTCGTACACCTCCGAGCGGTTCAAGGTGAGAGAAGCTGGTGGAAGGGCGACACGGTTCGGGTGAGCGGCGAGCGTCTCAGCGTGTAGCTGTTCGTGCTCGGCGGGTGGCCGGTTGCCGAGCGAAGAGTGCAGTCGGACGGTGTTGAACCAGGCGACGTACTCGACGACGGCGAGCTCCAGCTGCGTCTGGGTGCGCCACACGCGGTCGGCGATCAGCTCGGTCTTGAACGAGTCCACGAACGACTCGGCGAGCGCGTTGTCATACGCGTCGCCGACTGACCCGACCGACGCCAGCACCCGGGCGTCATCCAGCTGCTGGGTGTAGTCCTCACTGACGTACTGCGAGCCCTGGTCGGTGTGTGCCACCAGCTGAAAGTCAGCGCCCGGCGCTCGGAGCCCGAGCGCCATCCGCAGCGCGTCGAGCACCAGCGTGGTGCGCATGTGGCCGGCCAACTGCCAGCCGACGATCATCCGCGAGTACACGTCGATCACGAACGCGAAGAACAGCCGGCCCTCCCAGCAGCGCAGGTAGGTGAAGTCCCCGACCCACAACCGGTCCGGCGCCGGCGCGGTGAAGTCGCGGCAGACGAGGTCAGACGCCCGCTGCGCCTGAGGATCAGCGATCGTGGTCCGCCACGGCTTCCCTCGCCGCTTCGCGCCCTGGATGCCCGCGCAGCGCATCAGCCGCGCGACCTGGTCACGGCCCGCGTTCTCGTCCTCGCGGATGAGCTGGGCGTGCACGCGCCGGTAGCCGTAGCACTCGTAGTTGGCCTCATGAACCTCACGGATGCGGCCGGTGAGCCGCTCGTCCTCGACCATGCGAGCGGCCCGCTCGCCGGTCGCGCGCTGATAGTAGGCGGACGCCGACACGTCCAAGGCCTGACAGATCGGCTCGACGCCGAGCTGGTCGCGATGCATGTCGATGAACGCGCTCACCTCGGACGGTCTGCGTCGAGCTCGGTCGCGAAAAACACCGAGGCGGCCTTCAGGATCTCGTTCGCTCGGCGCAGCTCGAAATTCTCGCGCTTGAGCGACTTGATCTCCTCCCGCTCCTCGCTCGTGGGCAGATCCGGGCGCAGCCCGCCGTCGGCCTCAGCTTGGCGCACGCGCTTACGCAGCACCTCGTGACCGACACCGAGATCCCGGGCGACCGCCGCTACCGGCCGGCCCGATTCGAGCGCCAGCCGCACGCCACGCTCGATCAGCTCCTCTGGATACTTCCTGGCTCCGGGCATGAACTCGCAGTTCCTCGCTCGAGGACCGAATCCTCGTTTCAGAGCCTCCGCGAAACCCAGGGCAGCTCACCGGGTTTGGGCACGGACACGAGGATCGGGCCATCGGCGCTGAACGAGGTGCACGGAGGATGCCAGCCGTCGCCGACCAGCCCCAAGTTGAACACCGCGAAGCCTTCCTG
>DATCPW010000199.1:0-8536 GCA_036569865.1 Candidatus Dormiibacterota bacterium | reverse complement strand
GTACTGGCCGTCCAGCGCCCACTCGAATACCGCGCGACCCGGTGGAGAACCTGGAAACGATGCGTCGACGCGCCATTCGCCGATGAAGGCGTCGAGGCGCTTCAGCGCCGTAGTGCGAGCGCGTTGGTTCATGGGGCCCTCAAATTTGGTGGACCTAAGTTCTCACAATACGAACCCACCCGGCGTATTCGACGGGAGGCCGTCACCATCTCCGACGTAGCCGACGCAAGGCTTGGGGAGGCTGTCGCCGCCCTTCGGGAGCGCCAGCCTCATGCCGCGATTATTGCTCGATCAGCGTGCAGGTGATGGTGCGGCTGAACGCTGCTGCTCCAGGGCCTCCTTCAGCTGTTTCAAGAGAGGCATGATGAGATTGGGACCCATTGGGTTCATCAGCGGTGCGACGAGCTTTCCGGCGAAGGTGATCGGTTCCATAGTGATCGAGAAGATCATCCGCGTCCGCCGGTCGCCGTCGGCCACCAGCGTGTAGCTGCCCTGGCGCCCAATCACCCAGCCGGCTGAGCTGATGGCCTTCCAGGCGATGTGATTCGGCGGCTCATAGGCCGTGATCTCGTTCACGTACGGGTACTGCTTCGGGCCGATCGCCGTGATCACACCCTCGAATCTCGTGCCGATGACGACGGGGCCTGTTCCGACCTGCTCCAGCTTCTGCGTGTTGGGTCTGCGCCAGACAAGGTCGTTTCGGTGGTCGTCCAGGTAGTCCCACACGTTCTGGACGGGCCGGTCGATGGTGATCGTCGCTTGCGTTTGCATCGCCCTTACCTCCCCGCCGACCCTGCGACGCGCGCCTCGAGCAGCTCTTTGAGTGTTTCCAGCTGCGCCGTCATCTGCTTTTTGACGACCCGGGCCACGATCGGGTCGGCAAGCTTGAAGAAGCCCTTCGTTTCACCCACCGTCGCGTACGTCACCCGGGTCTGGTTTGCTCCCAGGTCATCAAAGGTCCAGGTGTCGGTGACAGAGAGCGGCGCGCCGGTTTTGATGACCAGGCGGCGGTTGGGCTCGAGCTCGGTCACTTCCTGGTCAGCCTCGATGCGCCGGCCCAGCAGTCGTAGCTTCAGCTGATGCTTCGAACCCACGCGCATCGGGTGCTCCGCGCCGACGACCTCGTCGGCCACGCTGTTCCACTCGGTTAGGTTTCGCAGGTCGCCCAGGTATGCGTACACCTCTTCTACGGGGCGATCGATCGTGACGGTTATCTCGACATTGACCATTGCTCTTTCTCCTCCGGTGATTTGCCGTATGAACTGCAGTCAACGGTGTCACCGGTCGGAGCGCCGAGCATGGGCGAAACTACCTAATTCCCCCCTCGTTGTTTAACCCCGTGGGTGCCGAAGCGCGTAGGCGGTGGCCTCGGCACGGCTCTTCAGCTCCAGCTTCGCGAGGATGCTGCTCACGTGGTGCTCGGCGGTGCGCCGGCTGATGAACAGGCGAGCCGCCAGCTCGTCGTTGGAGAGAGCCAGGGCGAGCAGCTCGAGCACCTGGCCTTCGCGCCGGCTCAATGGCGTGCGGCCCTTTGGCCCGGTGCGGCGAGGACCGCCGAGACGTTGGAGCAAAGCGCTGGCCGCGTCGGCTTGCGGAACCGCTCCCAGGCGTTCGAACGTGATGATGGCGCGCCGTGCTTCAGATGTGGCGAGCTCCGGATCTTGCGCCTCCAGGGCGTGGGCGATCGCCAGCCGCGACATCCCGGCTTCTAGCGGCAGCTCGGCCTGTGTCAGATGGTCGAGGGCACGTTCCAGCTCCGGGAGCGGATCGCCGCCTTCGGCCGCGGTGACAAGGCCGGCTGCCAGCGCGGCGACACCGGGCATGTAGCGGCCTGCCGAACGCGCCGCCAGCGCGTCAAGCCTGCCCGCCGCTTCGCGCGCTTTGGCCGTTTCTCCAGCGGCCAGCTGGGCGTCGACGAGCATCGCCAGCAGTGGCGCCGCTTGCATGTTCGGCTCGCCGAGGGAGACGAGCCGGCGCTCCAGGAGAGCCGCCGCCTGTCGGGGGTGTCGCTCACCCAACCGCAACCCGGCCATCGCGAGGGTGGCGTCCGGATGTTCTTCGAAGCCCTCCAGCAGCCGGGCCGCTTCTCCCGGCCGCCCTTGCTGCAGGCGCAGCGTGGCGAGCCGGCTGAGCGCATCGATGCGCTGGCCGCGCGGGCCCTCTTCGAAGGTTCGCAATGCGCCCAGCAGCTCTTGCTCGGCAGCGTCCCAATGGCCCCGAGCCGCCTGGATGGTGCCATAGCACGCGCGGCACGCGGCTGAGAACACGCTCTCGCGGTAGCGACCGACGAAGCCGCCGACGCTGCACCATTGATCCGCGCGTGAGAAGTCTGCCGCGCGCTCGCATGCGGCGAGCATCGCGCAGTAGATGAGACCGACGATCCAGAGCTCGGTGACCTCTCCTGCGGTGCACATGGCCATCGCCGCGTCGAGCTCGCCCAGGCCTTCGCGCACCTCACCCCCTGAGACCCGAGCCAGGCCGATGTACGAGTCCGCCAGCACCTCGCAGTCGCGGTCGCCGAGGGCGCGCGCCATCTCTCGACCTTGACGGCAGCTGTCGATGGTGGCCCGCCAGTCGCTGCTCATCGCCGTCTGCATGACCATGAGTCGCGCCAACTCCGGACAAGGGCCGGCCTCCACCAACAGCTTCTGGCCGACGGCGAGCCAGCCCTCGGCCGCCGCCATGTTGCCTTGCACCGCGAAGTACTGGGCGGCGATCCAGACTGCGCAGAACCCGGCGGGGCCGAGGCGCCCTTCATGCTTGTGGAGGCTGAAGGCGCGCTGCCGGTAACCGATGGCGACGTCGACCTGGTTCAGCCACCAGGTGGCAGTGGACATTCCATCCAGAGCGGCCGCGCTGTCGCCCAGCTCGATCGCCTTCTGGAACTGCTCCCGCGCCGCCGTCCACTCGCCGGCCTTGAGGGACCCTTCACCCGCCGCAATCAGATCCGCCTGGCCTGGCTGACCCACGTTCGACCTATTGTCGCCTCAGGCGATCGCGATGTCGTCTGTGGTCCTGTAGTTCAGCCTTTTCTGAACCGCGGCAGATTGTTAGCTGGAGGTTGATCCCCGATGTCCCAACTACGCGATACAAGAGCACCCGGCCAGGCTCTCGAGTTCGAAATCTGGTCTGACCTGATCAAACAGTCGCACGGCTCACTGCACGTTTTTCTGCCTCTGCTCGACCGCGGCCTCGACGCGGTGCTGCACCGGATGCCCCACCGGCCCATGGCCGAGTCGAGTGGCTACACGGCGGGAGCGGCACCCGCAGCTAAATCGGCAAGCAGAGTTCGCGCCTTTGCCGCCGAGACGTGGTTGCCCTTGCGCTCGTAAAGGGCGATGGCCTTCTGAACGAACGGCGCAGCTGCGTCGGAGCGGCCCGCCAAGCACAGGACCTCCGCCAAATCCATTAGCCCGTGGCCGTGAGAGTTGAGATTATCGTCACCCTCCGCGAGACGCACCATCTCGAGGGCGAGGGTCTCGGCTTGCTCGAACTGGCCTCGACGAGCGAGCAGTTTCGCGCGGGGGTCGCGATACCTGATCCGTATAGACGTAGGCCCTGCCTGGGCACCTATGTCAGCAAAGCGATCGGCCTCTGCATAGCGGCCTTGACGATAGAGCGCTTCGGCCAGCTGCCCTGCGATGCCTGGCAAGTCAATCTTCTCGCCCATCGCCTCGAGTCGCTCGTAACCCCAGCGCAGTTCCCGCTCGGCGGCCACCGGATCATCGGCGAGGAGTTCGATGGCGCCGGACACGGTCCGCCGCGTCGCCATCCGCAGCCTGAGCCCAAGCTCCTCGAGGATCGCGAGTCCGCGCGCAAAGAGTTCTCGGCCTTCGGCAAATGAGCCACTCATGGCATAAAGCCCGCCGAGGATACCGAGCATGCCCGCCTCGAGGGTGCGGTCCTGCTGGGCCTGTCCGAGGATCCCCTCGCAGCGCCGGATGCCTTCTTCGGCGCGGGTCGGCCCGAAGTGAAATGCCACGCCAAGCCACCAGAGAATGTCCCCCGCCTCTCTCTGATCGCCCGCCCGTTTGGCATGCACGAGCGCGCGTTCCAGTGCCTCTTCGCTGGCGCCCCATGTCGGGGCTATGTCGCCGAGCAGATGCCATGCCTTCGCAAGGCCGAGCTCGTCGCCGTGCTCCTCAAACAGCGGAATGGCACGCTGCGCGACCTGACGAGCCTCGGCCTTGCTGGCGGGATCGGTCCAGATGCGCCACGACAATCGCTCGATCCGCGCACGAAACTCGAGGCACACATTGCCGGCAACCGCTGCCGCCTCAATCGCTTCGCCGAGGACGCTGTCTGCCCGATCGAGCTGACCGATGCGTGCGAACGCGCTGCCGAGCTTCGTCAAGAGCTCGAGGCGGATAGGCTCGTCCGGCGGTAAGAGCGAAACGGCGCGGCCCAGCAAGTTGGCCGCAGCCGACATATCGCCGCGCGCAAATGCGCGGCGACCTGCCGTCGCGAGACGCTCCCCCGCGCGCGTCGCGAGTCGCTGCTCGCCCTCTGCCACCCGTCCCAGCGTCGCTCGGTAGCGGAAAGCCTGCTCCAGGTGATAGCCAACGATTTCCTCAAACTCCGCTGAGTGTGCCTCCAACCAGTCCGCAAAGCGCTCGTGCAGCTCGGCGCGCACCTCCTTGAGCATGCTCTCGTAGGTTGCCTCCCGAATGAGCAGGTGGTGGAAGCGGAAGGCGCTATCTCCGGCGAACATTGACTGAACTGGTCGTATGAGCTCCCGGCGGACGAGCGCCATCAGGTGCGCGTCAATATCGGAACGGGAATATTCAGGAGAGAGTTCGCAAACGGGTTCGCGGTGGAAGACCTGGCCCTCGATTGAAGCCCGCTCAAGAACCGCACGTTCATCTATCGGGGTTCGGTCGAGGCGCGCGGCGAGCAGCGCGTGCACGCTCGGCGGGATCTCGAATTCGCTGCTATGTCCATTCTCAGCGAGCATAGCCAGCATCTGCTCGACAAAGAGCGGTACGCCCTCGGCCGCCGTGACGATGCGCGCACGAGCGTCGACGTCGAGCGTGGCGCCCGCGAGCAGCAGCTGTATCAGCGCATCAGACTCGTGGTCGGGAAGTGGCTCGAGGTAGAGCGAATTGGCGTTCGTCTTGGGAGCCGTCCACGAAGGATGAATGTCTGTGATGTCCGGGCGTGAGACACAGAGCAGCAGAATCGGAAAGCCTTTACTCGACGTACGCACGTGCTCGATGAGATCCAGGAATGTCATTTCGGCCCATTGGATATCTTCGAGGACGACAACCAAAGGGCGTTCATGTGCGAGCGCCTCAAACAACTTGCGTACGGCCCAGAAAATCTCTTCGCTGCGTCCAGCCATTTGCGAGTTGCCGATGGCGCTACGGAGTCGATCGATGATGATGCTTGCTCCGTCCGTGCCACTGAGCACTTCGGCCACAACGCTCTCGCCGCCGAGTTGCCGAACGATCTCAACAAGCGGCCAGTAGGTAATGCCCTCGCCGTAGGGAAGACAGCGGCCAGCGAGTACTGTCGCCTCGTCGCGGACCGTGCTCACAAACTCATTGCCGAGCCGCGACTTGCCGATTCCGGCTGAGCCGAGCAGTGTGAAGACACAACAGGCGCGCTCGCGCGCCGCCCGCCCGTAAGCCTGGCGAAGCTGGTTCAGCTCCCGCTTGCGCCCGATCAGTGGCAATTCGAGGTGGCGAGCGAACGAGGGTGCCTCCTCGTCGAGCTCGAGCAGACGCCATGCAACGACCACTTGCGCCTTGCCCTTAAGTGCCAGCCGCTCGACAGGCTCGAGCTTGACCGCACTCCACACGAGTCGGCGGGTCGCGTCGCCAAGCAGAATCTCGTCGGCACCAGCCGTCTGCTCGAGTCGCGCGGCCACGTTCACGGCATCGCCGGTAACGAAGGCTTGGCCGGCGGCGGGATCACTGGCGATGACCTCGCCGGTATTGACGCCGGTGCGCGCCCGAAGGCGCACGCCCCAGGTGTGCTCGAACTGCTGGTTCAGATCGGCGAGTGCCGCACGCATCGCGGCGGCGGCGCGCACCGCGCGCAGCGCGTCGTCCTCGTGTAGCTCTGGGATACCGAAAACCGCAACCACCGCATCGCCGATGAATTTTTCGACTGTCCCGCCGTGGCGCTCGAGCACAGCACGCATCTCATGGAAGTAGTGGGTCATCATGCGCCGCAGCGACTCCGGGTCAAGCTGTTCGCCGAGGCTGGTCGAGCCGATCAGATCGGAGAAGACGACTGTGACAGTTTTGCGCTTCTCGGGGCGAGATGGCTCGGCGGACGATAGCCGTCCACCGCAGGCTGAGCAGAAGCGAGCCTCATCGCTATTCTTCCTGCCACATTCCGGACAGACGGGCATCCCTAACTACCCACCTTCAGTAGGAGTGCACGCGCCTCCTGGGCCGAGACGAGATTTCCTTTGCGTTCGTAAAGTTTTATCGCCTCGTTCAGCGCGGGAACCGCCTCGCCAGAGCGGCCTGCCATGGACAGAACCTCGGCCAAACGCAAGAGCGCGGTTCCGCGCGCATTGAGATTTTGGCCGCGCTCGGTCATCGCCACCGACTTCCGGGCAAGCGTCTCTGCCTGCTCAAAGTCTCCTCGCCTCGCGGCCAGGAGCGCGCGAATCCCTGGCGCGCCCCCGATCTCGATCCATTGCGCGGCCTCTTCGTAGCGCCCCTGGCGGTAGAGCGCGTCGGCAAGTCGATTCGTCGTGCCTGGGATGTCCTGCTTCTCGCCCATCTCCACTTCGCGGTCGTAGGCCCAGCGCATCGCGCGCTCAGCGGCGGCGGGGTCATCCCCCAGCAACTCGATATCGGCAAAGAAGTGCTGCCTCGTCAAGACCCTGAGCTTGACGCCGAGCTCCTCGAGGATCGCGATACAGTGCGCGAAGTGTTCGCGAGCCTCGGCAAAGCGGCCACGCATCGCGTAGAGAACGCCGAGCACCCCGAGCGTGCCCGCCCTAACCGTTCCATCATATTTCGCATCCGAGAGGATCTCTTCGCAGCGACGGATGGCATCCTCGGCGGGCATCGGGCCGAAAACGAAGTAGACGCCGACCCACCACAAGATCTCCGCCTCTTCGCGCTGGTCGCCCGCGCGCTGGGCATGCGCCAGCGCGCGCGCCAGGGCCTCCTGGCCCTCATCCCACGTCGGCGCCACATCGTGGAGCAGGCGCCAGGCCTTCGCGAGGCCGAGTTCGTCTCCATGCTCCTCGAACACTCCCAGGGCGCTCTCGGCAGTGAGGCGAGCATCGCCTTCGCTGTCCGGATCACTCCATAGGCGCCACAACGCGCGTTCGACGCGAGCATGCGACTCGAGGCGTTGAGCGTCTATCGCAACTGCTCCTTTGATCGCCTCGTTCAGCACCGCATCCGCTCCAGCGAGCTGTCCGGTCCGTGCAAGGGCGCTTCCAAGGTTGGGCAAGAGTTCCAATCGAGCGGGATCGTCAGGTGTCATGAGCAAGGCTGCCCGACCGAGCAGGTCGGCGGCCAGCGCCATCCGACCAACCGAGAAGGCATCACTGCCCTGGCGAACGAGCTCTTGAGCGGAGGTCTTCATTTTATTGCTCAATCGTCTTGCCGGACATTGCTGACCGCTGGTCGCCGCAACGGTGCGATGGGACGCCCGTTTAGTGTGTCAATAGTGTGTCAGGCGCTCAGCCGCAGTGCAGCGAAGGGCAGTAGCACGCGGATTTCGAGTTCAAAAATCTGGTGGATCCGAGGGGATTCGAACCCCTGACCTCGTGAGTGCGATTCACGCGCTCTCCCAACTGAGCTACGGACCCACGCATGTTTGGGCAGAAGGGCCAGTATAGCGGCGCCCAATTCGCGGTCCGGCCCGGGAACAAGGGCGCGCCGCCTCCCGTTCCTATACTCGCGCAATGGCCTTTCTCTTCAAGGGTAAGAAGGTTCCTGAGGGCGTCGATCCCGCCCGCATCCCGCCCGGGCAGACGCTCACTGCGCCCGACAAGTGGCCCCTCTTGCATTTCGGCCCCGTCCCCAAGACCGACATCGGTAAATGGGACTTCAAGGTGTTCGGCGCGGTCGAAAACCCGATCACCCTGGATTACGGCGAGCTCCGAGCGCTGCCCTCCAAGGAGGTGGTCGCGGACATCCACTGCGTCACCAGCTGGAGCCGGCTCGGCGACAAGTGGACGGGTGTCCCGATCAAGGAGATCCTCGAGCGCGTCAAGCCCAAGCCTGAGGCCAAGTACGTCATGGCGCACAGCGAGTACGGCTACACGACCTCGGTCCCGCTGGACGTGCTCGACAACGAGCAGAACCTCCTCTGCTATGCGTGGAACGGCGCCGACCTCACGCCCGACCACGGCTGGCCGCTGCGCCTCTTCGTGCCGTCGAAGTACTTCTGGAAGTCGGCCAAGTGGCTTCGCGGGCTAGAGTTCATGGATCGCAACCGGCTCGGGTTTTGGGAGCAGCGCGGATACCACGATGAAGCCGACCCCTTCAAGGAGACCAGGTACTGGTAGCCACGGCACGGTAGCCGGGCCGCCAGTCGTCACGTTCACCAGCGATTTCGG
>DATCPW010000198.1:0-4520 GCA_036569865.1 Candidatus Dormiibacterota bacterium | reverse complement strand
GATGAGCAATATCCGCTGCCCCAACTCCGCCAGAGCGGCGCCGAGGTTGACGGCGGTGGTGGTCTTGCCCACCCCCCCTTTCTGCATCGCGACGGCGATCGTTCGGGCCAAGAGTGATGCGAGTCTAACCCAAGGAGGCTGGCATCGCCCCGTACGGGGCCCGAAACGGGGGTTCAGGCGGGGCCGTGCTTCTACAATTGGCCGCGGTGTACCGGACCCTCCTGATCGTAACGATGGCCACTCGGTTCACGTTCGCGGTTAAGACGTGATCATCGACATCGCCGTCCTGCTTCTGCTGGTGATCGCGCTGATCATCGGCTACCAGCGCGGCGTGATCCAGCCGCTGATGGCGGAGATCTTCTTCTTCGGCACTCTGCTGGTCGTCTTTCGCTTCCACGACCAGTACACAAGCCAGATGGAGAAGCTCGCCCACCTGAACGCTGTGCTCAGCATCTTCCTGGCCATCATCCTTGCCATCGTCATGGGCGCCATCGGCGGCGCTATCGGTGGAGCCTTTCACCGCCTGGAGTCGATCCGCGGCATCGACGGCCTGCTGGGCATCTTCGTCCACGTCGCCGTCACGCTGGTGGTCGTCTACCTAGCCATCTCGGCGCTGGTCGTCCTCGACAACGCCTTCGAGCCGACCATAAGGAGCGCGAACCTTTCGCTGGCGCAGGTCAGCAAGCTCGAGACATGGATCGAGTCCAATCCGATCACGGCGGCGATGGTCTCCAAGCAAGATCTGGCGGCGCTGAAGAATGCCGCGGGCGGAGCGTCCGGCGCAAAGCTGGAAAACGTCCAGGGCATCCACCAGCTGCAGCAGATCTACACGACCTTCCTGCAACCGCAGCTGCACGGCTCCAGAATCGTGCCGATCATCCTCAGCATCGGCAGTCACCTGCCTTTCATCGGCCACGTCGGCCCAAGCGACCTGCACCCGGCGCCGAGCCCACTACCTTCGCCGAGCCCAAGCCCGACGGCCACGCCGAAGCACTCGCCATCGCCGAAAGTGTCCAAGAAACCCTAGGAAAGGTAGACATGCTCGACCTGGCGCTTACCTCGGACCAGGAGCAGCTGGTCGACACTGTGCGTGACTTCTGCGCGCGCGAGTTCGCGCCCACGATTGCCGCCAACGACAGGGCCGGCCACCACGACCCGGAGATCTTCGCCAAGCTCGCCTCGATTGGACTCCCAGGCGTTTGCTTCCCGCAGCGATATGGCGGCCATGGCCTCGACTATCTGTCTTTGGGCCTCGTCTGCGAGGAGCTCGAGTACGTGGACACGGTCTTTCGAACCGTTCTCTCGGTCCACATAGGACTGGTCGGCATGGGCCTCTACACCTGGGGCACCGAGGACCAGAAGCAGCGATGGCTCGCGCCCATGGCTCGCGGCGAGAAGCTTGCGTGTTACGGGCTCACCGAGCCAAACGCAGGGTCCGACGTGGCATCGATGCAGTCGACCGCGCGTCGCAACGGGGACAACTACATCCTCAACGGGCAGAAGATCTGGGTTTCCGACGCCGACACCGCCGATTTCTTTCTCGTCTTCGCGAAGACCGACCCCAAGGCGGGATCTCGCGGAGTCTCCGCATTCATGCTCGACCGCGCCACCAGTGGCAAGGCCCTGCGCACCGAGCCGATCGAGGGCAGGCTGGGGATCCGCGCCGGGGACGTCGGATCCATCTTTCTATCAGACGTTGAGGTCGGCGAAGCGGACCGGATCGGAGACGAAGGCGACGGCTTCAAGATCGCCATGAGCTGCCTCGACAACGGCCGGTACACGGTAGCGGCAGGCGCGACCGGCACTGTGCGCGCGAGCCTCGATGCCTCGGTGAAATACGCACGCGAGCGGAAGACCTTCGGCCAGGAGATCGGGCGGTATCAGCTCGTCCAGCAGATGATCGCCCACATGTCGCGCGACTACGAGATCTGCCGGCTCCTGTATTTCAAGGTCGCGTGGATGAAGAACCAGGGCGTCCGCCACACGCGCAACGTTTCGATGGCCAAGCAGTACGCGACCGATGCAGCATTCAACGCAGCCAACGATGCGATCGAGGTGCATGGCGCCTACGGTTATTCCGCGGAGTATCCGGTTGAGCGCTTCCTGCGCAACGCGCGCGCGCCGATCATCTATGAGGGGACCCGTGAGGTGCATACGATCCTCCAGGGCGAATATGCACTGGGCTATCGCGAGGACCGGCCGGTCAAGAAGTCACTCCCGCCCTACCACCCAGATTGATCCACACCGCGGCCGCTGAGGGAGGCGTCGTGGCTGCCGTCAATTCGGTGAGACGCAACCTGAGCCACATCGACTTCATCGTCCTGTCTCTTTACTGGGTTGCCATCGGCTACTTGTGGACCAGCCTCGGCGGACTGATCCTGCCCGACATGGTGATCCAGCTCGTCGGCAGGGAGCACGAAGGCTTCGCGCTTGGTGTCCTGGAGGCGGTGGGGTCCTTGATGGCAGTGATCTGGCAGCCGATCGCCGGCGCGCTCTCCGACCGCACAAGGACCCGCTTCGGACGGCGGCGCCCGTTCATCGTGGCCGGCACCGTCGGCGACGTCCTCTTCCTGATCGGCCTTGCCCTGTCAGGCACTTTCGGGCTTGTGCTCATCTTCTACTTCCTTCTCCAGGCCGCCTCGAACACCGCCCAGGGGCCCTACCAGGGCTTGATGCCCGACGTGGTGCCGGAGAACCAGCGCGGTACCGCCTCGGGTTATTTCGGCGTCGCGAACGTGGTCGGGCTTCTCGCGGGCACCCTGGGTTCGGGGTGGCTCCTGGCGCACGCAGGGCGAACGGCCGCGCTGCTCAGCATCTGCGCACTGCTGGTGCTGACGATGCTGGCCACGGTCCTTTTCATCCCGGATCGCGCCACGCGGACGGCCAGCCAGTTCAAGAACGTGCGCGAGGCCGTCGTCACGACGTTCGCGCGGCCGCTGCGTTACCCCGCCTTCCTGTGGCTGATGGCATCGCGGCTGCTCATCCTCTTGGGGTTGGTCGGGGTCCAGAGCTTTGTGTTCTTCTACTTCAACAACGTTTTCTTTCACAACGACCGCATGGACACCATCACCGCCAGCTACACGCTGCTCGGCCTGGTGATATTCGCGGCATTCGTCGTCTCCTGGCCGGCGGCCCGTGCGTCGGACCGCTTCGGCCGGCGGCCATTCATCCTGATCGGCGGCCTGCTGGGCGCGGCCGGGGTGCTAATGCTCGTGTTCAGCCACTATCAGCTGCTGCCCACCCAGCTGGTGGAACCGCTCGCGCGAATGCTCCGCGTTCCACCGCTGGCGGCACAGGCGACACTGGTGGGTGTGCTCATCGGAGTCGGCTACGGCGTTTTCTTCTCTGTCGACTGGGCTTTCATTCAAGACGTCATACCTACACAGGAGGCAGGGCTGTTCATGGGTTTCAGCAACATCGCGACGGCCGGGTCCGGCATCATCGCTCGCTTCATAGGCGGTTTCCTATTGGATCCGTTCAACCACGGACCAAAGCTTCTCGGCTTGCCCGGCGGCTTTCCCGTCATCTTCTCGATATTCAGTGCGTCTCTGTTGATCGGCGCGCTGCTGATCTTGAAGGTGCCTGAGGCTCGCAAGCGATGAACCTGGAAGGTCTTAAGCAGTGGGGCGGTCTCGCGGGAGCTGCCTTCGAAGCGGCTGACATGGTGGTTGCCGGAATTCCATACGACGGCTCGGCGGTCTACAGGAAAGGGGCGGCTCTTGCCCCTGAGCGGATCCGCTCGCTGTCCGCCGCCATGCCGCCGGTCACCGAGGACGGCCAGGTTCTCCAGGGCCTGCGCGTGCATGACATGGGTGACCTCGACGTCGGTCCTGACATCGGCGAGGGCTGGATGCGGGTGGCCGAACGCCTGGCCGCCGTGCCGATTACCTCCCTGCTGACCGTACTCGGGGGGGATCACTGCACCGCCATCGCCACGATTGCCGCCCAGGCGCGCCGGCATCCTGACATGCAGGTCCTGTGGATCGATGCCCATCCCGACCTTTGCGATTTCTCACGCGGAGGGCGCTGGACCTGCGGCTGTGCGTTGCGCCGGGCGCTCGAGGTGTCGGCCATCGACCCTGCCCGAGTCGTCATCGCCGGTGGGCGCGACTACGACCCTGAAGAGGTCGAGTTCATTCGGGCGACGGGCATCTTGCTGGTTTCGGCCCGAGAGCTGGCGGCGGACCCGGCTGCGGCGGCCCAGGCCATCGGGGACCGTCTGGCCGGCAAGAAGGTACACGTCTCCTTCGATATCGATGCGCTCGACCCGGCCTTCGCCCCTGGCACGGAAATTCCCTCCGCCGGCGGGATGTCCACGCGGCAGGCCCTCGACCTCCTTGCGGCGGTCCTTGCGCGCACGAGCCCAGTTGGCTTTGATCTGGTCGAGGTGTCGCCGCCGTTCGACAATGGAGACATCACCAGCTTCGCCGCGTTGAAGCTCATCTTCGAGTTCTGGGGAATGTCCTGGAATGGAAAGCGCTGACGTTGTAATCGTCGGGGGCGGCATCAGCGGCTGCGCG
>DATCPW010000197.1:0-14435 GCA_036569865.1 Candidatus Dormiibacterota bacterium | reverse complement strand
CGATGCCAGTTCGAAGGGTCGACAAGAAACCCAAACGTGACCTCTGGTGCTGCCGCGATCTCAGCTGATACTTCAAACTTCACCGTGCGCCATCGCACTGGGATCCAGACCACAAACCACATCGCGATCGCAGCCAGGCATGCAATTCCAAACCACGGCTCGAACATGGACACGTAGCCGCTCAGGCCCAGGCCCAGCGAGGTCCGCGACGCCAGCACGTGGCGATTTGCGAAGGTCAGGTAATGGCGTGTCACTGTCTCGGAGCCCCAGCGTCGGAGTGCGCTTCGGCCATAGAAGGCCGGGTAGAGCCCAAGCACAATCAATAACGTTGAAAGCCACGTCAGCCACGTCAGCTCTGGCGGGGGACCTGGCCAAACGGAATACAGAGCGAAGCCCGCTGCCGGTATTGCGAAAAGGAGTGCAAGCACGACCTGACTTGCCCTGCGACTTGACCGCACGACGAGGAGCGCCCTCGCGAGTAGGAGCAACGCGGCGCCGCCGGCAAATATTTGCCAGATCAGCATGTAGTCGCCTAGCTGCTGGTGTGTAGCTTTGCTGCCTCTTTGACGTCGACTGGTACTGACGGGCCCTGCGTCGCCGCCACGAAGAACGTGCGCAGGTACTGGCCCTTCGACGTGGCCGGCTTGTTGCGGATGAGGGCGTCCACGAGCGCGGTCAGGTTCTGGTGCAGCTGCTGCCCATCGAACGACACCTTGCCGATCGGGGCGTGCACGATGCCGAACTTGTCCGTGCGGAACTCCACCTTGCCGCCCTTGACCTCTCTAACCGCTCGCGCGACGTCGAAGGTGACAGTCCCCGACTTCGGGTTGGGCATGAGGCCGCGAGGACCCAGGATCTTGCCGAGCGGCCCCACCTTGGACATGATGTCCGGGGTCGCGATGGCTGCATCGAAGTCCGTCCAGCCCTCGGAGACTTTCTTGACGAGGTCGTCGCCGCCGACGTAATCCGCGCCAGCCTCCTGGGCCTCCTTGGCTCTGTCGGCGGTGGCGAATACCAGCACCCGGACCTTCTTGCCCGTCCCGTTGGGGAGCACCACCGAACCACGAACCATCTGCTCGGCGTGCCTGGGGTCGACCCCAAGCCTGATGTGCGCCTCGACCGTCGCATCGAACTTGGAGATCGACGTCTCTTTCGCCATCTGGACCGCGGCCTCGGGGGTCAGCCCACCATTGCCGTTGCTGGCGAGGGCTGCCTCGATTTTCTTGGCCGCCTCGATATATTTTTTCCCGCGCTTCTTCGGCATTACTCGATCACCTCGAGGCCCATCGAACGAGCGGTGCCTTCAACCATCTTCATTGCGGCATCAAGGTCGTAAGCGTTGAGGTCCTTCCTCTTGACCTCGACGATCTGACGCAGCTGCTGGCGCGTGACCCTGCCCACCTTCTCGCGGTTCGGCTTCGCCGATCCCTTCTCGATGCCGGCCGCCTTCTTGAGGAGGTTCACCGCAGGCGGCGTCTTGAGGACGAAGGTGAATGTGCGGTCCTCGAAGATCGTGATCTCCGCAGGCACGACGTCGCCGGCCTGCTGAGCGGTGCGCTCGTTGTAGGCCTTCGTGAACTCCATGATGTTGATGCCGTGGGGTCCAAGCGCGGTGCCCACAGGCGGGGCCGGCGTTGCCTTGCCCGCTTGCAGCTCGAGCTTGAGTACCACGCGGATCTTCTTCTTGCTCATCGAAAATCACGGGTGAGGCAGGCCTCCCCCGTGGAACCCCCTCTAAGTGACACATTGCCCGGAGGCGCTTGGATTGGGCGTAGGTGACGGCCGGAGTGAATCCGGCCTGCCGCTCCACCTTGGGTTTTTATCAATTTAGTGAACTTTCTCGACCTGCAGCAGGTCGAGCTCGACCGGTGTTTCGCGGCCGAACATGTTGACCAGCACCTTGAGCTTGCCCTTCTCGGGGTTGATCTCGTCCACCTTGCCGTGAAAGTCGGTGAACGGTCCATCGACCACGCGTACAGACTCGCCGACCTGGAACTCGACCCTGATCTTGGGCGCTTCCTGCTTCATTTGCTTCTGGATCGCGCGGACTTCTTTCTCCTGGAGCGGAACGGGGCTGTTGGCGGAGCCAACGAAGCTCGTGACGCCTGGAGTGTTGCGAACCACGAACCACGATTCGTTCGACATCACCATGCGGACGAGGATGTACCCCGGGAAGATTCGCTTCTGGACGTGGCGGCGCTTGCCGTCTTTGATCTCGATCTCGTCCTCCATCGGGACGAGCACCTGCAGGATCTTGTCCTGCATGTCCATGGATTCGATCCTCTTCTCGAGGTTCTTCTTGACCTTCTCCTCGTGACCGGAGTAGGCGTGGACGACGTACCACTGGGCCTCCGCTTCGGGCGCTGTGCTCTTCTCGACCGCCATCAGTGCGCCACCCCGTTGTAGATGAACCGCTTGGCGAGCTCGCCGAGGGCGTAGTCCACCCCACCGATGAAGCCCCCGATCACGATCACCGTGACGATCACGACCAGCGTGTACCGATAAAGCTCACCCCAGGTCGGCCAGACGACCTTGCGGAGCTCGTCGTAAACCTCGCGTAGAAACCGCAGGATGCTGAACGACGGCGCGGGCTCAGCACGTCTCTTGGTGGTGACGGCCACTACTTGGTCTCCTTGTGCGGGGTGTGTTTGTGACACCACCGGCAGTACTTGCTCAGCTCGAGCCTGTCCGGGTCGTTCTTCTTGTTCTTCACGGTGGTGTAGTTGCGCCGCTTACACACGCCGCACGCGAGGCTGATGATGTCTTCCATAGTTGGCTCTTTGGCTGGGGCTGAAAAGAAAAAAGCCTAGGTTACCTAGGCGCTGTCAATAGTATCAGGGCAGAAGCGTCAGGGTCAGGGTGTCGGCCAGCCACTCCGTATAGCGCTCCATCGTCCAGCCCCGGTCGACCCGGAGCAGGCGGTGCATTTCAGGGCTCGTGAGGCTCCAGACGATGGCAGACGCCGCCTCCTCGCTCATGTCCCCCCGCAGCGGGCCGTTGGCTGTGACCCAGGATACGAATTTGGCGATGTTCAGGAACCGCTGCTCCTGGATGCGAGCTCGAAGAGCGGCGATCTCAGAATCGACGGCAGCTGCCCCGCGCATGATGTCGTCGACCGGGCGGGCTCGCTCGATGATCGGCGTGATGTCCTTCGCAAAGGCGTAGATCTGGTGTTTCTGGTTGCGCTCGCGGCGCACTCCTTGCGGGCCCGACCGGTCAAGGAGATCGATCGGCTCGTCGTCGCCCCCGACCCGCACGTCCATCAGCGCCGAAAGCAAGCCACGCTTGCTGCTAAAGCCGGCATAGACGGTGTCGACGGCCACTCCGGCCTCCGAAGCGATGGCCTCGATCGTGCTCGAGGCGTAGCCCCTGTCCGCGAACACGAGCTCCGCCGCATCGAGCATCCGCGCCCGAGTCTGCCGTGCCTGTTCGATACGAAGCGCCGAGGCATATGGCCGCCGTGGCTTGACAGATCCCACAAGTTGATCCTACTATGCCAATAGTCATCCGAGTATTCCTAGGGTGAATTAGAGGAGAGACCACCAAATGACCCCCACCACCAATGAGTCGATCTACCGCCGGATCATCGAGGAAGGGTTCAACCAGGGAAGGCTGGAGGTCGCCGACGAGCTGGTCGCGCCCAACGCGCTCGAACACCAGCGCGGTGGCGCCGGCGACGGGCCAGAGGGCCTCAAGCGGACCATCAAGATCCTGCGCAGCGCCTTTCCGGACTTCACGATCACCATCGACGAGGTGGTGTCGGTCGGCGATAAGGTATGGGCCCGGCAGCGGGGCGGCGGCACCAACCTCGGGAGCTTCGCCGGCCGTCCCGCGACCGGCATAAAGGCCTTCACCGACGTGATCGACGTCGCCCGGTTCGAAGACGGAAAGATGGTTGAGCACTGGGGCGTCCCCGACCAGCTCGGGATGATGATCCAGCTGGGCCACGTCACACCCCCATCCCGTCCGGCCCCGGTAACCGCGTAGATCCTTTCGTTCACCACCCGGGCTCGGCCACCAGGGTCGGGCCCGGGTTCTCCATATGATTCATGTGTGCCTGGATCAACCGTGATCGTGCTGCACGGGGACCAGACCGGCGAGGAGCTCCTTCGCGAGGCGATCCGCCTCCTGGAGCCTGACGTGCTCGGTCTCGAGGTCAAGCGAAAGGACTTCGACCTGTCGCTCGAGCATCGCCGGGAAACCCGAAACCAGGTGGTCCACGACGCTGCCGAGGCCTTGCGAGAGACGGGGTTCGGCCTCAAAGCCGCGACCATCACACCCGAGGGCGCGGGTGATGTCGGCAGCCCCAACGCGATCCTTCGAAAGCAGGTCGACGGACGCGTGATAGTCCGGACCGGCAGGCGCATCCCTGGCGTGCGGCCGCTGGCGGGAGTCCACGCTCCCATCTCCGTGATCCGGATGGCGGTGGACGACGCGTACGGAGCCAAGGAGTGGCGCGAGGGCCACGGACTGGACGAGTGGGCCTTTCGGACCGAGAAGATCAACCGCCGAACCTGCCGCATAGTTGCCGACTACGCATTCGCCCATGCCAGGCGCATCCAGGGCAAGGTCTTCGGAGGCCCGAAGTTCACGGTCAGCCCGGTATACGAAGGCATGTTCAAAGAGGAGCTGGACGCGGCGGCGAAGCGCAACCCTGACGTCCGCTACGACCCCCAGCTGATCGACGCGACCTATGCGCTCCTGCTCGCGACCACGGGTGAGGCGCTGGTGATCCCCGCCTTGAACCGTGACGGCGACACCCTGTCCGACCTCGTGATGCAGATGTTCGGCACGATCGCCGGGGCGGAGTCGACATTGCTGGCGTTCGACGAAGCCGGCGAAGTCACCGTCGCCATGACCGAGGCCCCCCACGGCACCGCGCCTTCCCTCCAGGGTAAGAACGTTGCCAACCCGATGGCCATGATCCTTGCCGTCGCCTGCTTGCTCGGATATATGAAAGACGAGAAGGCTCACCAGGCCTCGCGCGCCATCTACGAATCCGCGCTTGAAGCGGTCTCGGATGGCATCCGGACCGCCGACCTTGGCGGGCATGCCTCGACCACCGAATTCATGGACGAGGTGGTCCGCCGGGTAAGGACCAAAGTCGAGGTCTGGAGCTCGCTAGCCGACATTCAGCGGTGAAAGGGCTCAGCTACCTCGCTCTGGGCGATTCGTACACCATCGGCACCGGGGCTTCCAGCGAGGCCCACAACTACCCGTCGATCCTCGCGACACGCCTGTCGGAGGCAACGGGCGTGAAAGTCGCCCTCACCAACCCGGCGGTCAACGGCTTCACCACCCAGGACCTGATCGACAATGAGCTGCCCTTCGTCAACCGCCTGAAACCCGAGCTCGTGACGATCCTGATCGGCGTCAACGACCTCGTCCAGGGCCGCTCGCTGGAGTCGTACGGGAAGTCGCTGGCAAAGATTTACGACGTGGTGGCCACGCTGCACGTCCTGCCTGGCCGGGTGTTCGCGATCTCCATCCCCAACTGGTCGGTCGTGCCGGCAGCCGCCAACTTTGGCGATCCCGGCCGGTTGCGCCGCCTCACCGATGACTACAACGGATTGGCGCAGGGCGAAGCTCAGCAGCGGGGCTTCATGTGGGTCGACATCACCTCGGTGAGCACGTCGCGCCATGGAACGCCTGGCTGGATCTCATCCGACCAGCTGCACCCGGGCGACATCCAGTACGCGGCGTGGGCGGATGTGATCTGGGAAGCTGTCCGTGGACCCTGGACGGCCGCCGCGGCCGTCTAGACCTTGATTCTCTTAAACGACTCCGCGTATGTGTAGCCGGCCTTCTTCCCCACCTCGCGGTGTCGCTTGCGCATGAACTTCTCGTAGTCCCACTCGGCTCCGGGCTTGGCGACCTGGCTCTTGTGCTTCTTCAACGATTGCATCTTCAGGTCGAGCGTCTTGCTGATGTCGACGAAGAAGTCGCCCGACGTCCAGTAAGGCACCCATAGCTCTTTGACCACGTGCGCCGAAAATCCTTCCTTGAGGAGGCTTCGGAAAGCACGCGGGTTGCGAGAGTCGGGATAGACGGCGGCGAACGTCGCCTCTCCGACAGCTATGTGGTCCGGGTGAGAACCACCCATCGGCGCGTCAAGGAGGCGCCCCGGAAGATGCGTTATGACCAGATCGGGCTTGTACTTGCGGATCATCCGCACAATGTCCCGCCTCAGCTTGAGGTCGTGTGTCAGATGCCCATCTTTGTAGCCAAGGAACTCCACTTTCTTCACGCCCAGCACCTTTGCCGCTGCGCGCTGCTCCTTCTGGCGGATTGCAGTGAGCTCAGAGTCCTTCTGGTCGGGGTCCTCGCCACCCTGCGATCCGTCGGTGACGATGACGTAGGTGACCTCGGCGCCGTCCTTGGCCAGCTTGGCCACCGACCCGCCCGCCGAGAACTCCGGGTCGTCGGGGTGTGCCGACACGACGAGGACGCGATCGAACTTCGGAGTTTTCGCTTTTGGCTTCGCAGCCGTTCTGCGCTTTGTCTTGGTTGCGGTCTTCTTGGTTGCCACGCCACTGAAGGGTACGGGATGAATGCATTCAGACGTTCAAGCCGCGGCTATCGCGCGGAGTTGGCCTTCGCAGGTGCTCCCAGAGATGCCAGCGGAATTGCGGCCTGGATCGGCTTCCACAGCGCCTCGATCTGCTCAGCCGTCAGGCGCGTGCGCGAAGCGATCACGCGACCACCGAAGGCTGCGGTCTTGACAGCCGCCCAGCCTGCGCTGCCGGACAAACGCATCGGCACAGTCACCACCGCCGCCAGCGCGGCGGCCTCTTCAGCCGGCCTCGCGCTGCCGTCCATCATGGCTCGCGACAGTGCGTTGGAGACATCGTCGGTCAGCTGCCAGGGCTGCGCGAGCGCCTCGCACTGGCTCCCGCCGAGCCTGCCGAGAGCTGTGACGTAACGGAGCACCATCGCCCCCCGAGCCCGTGCGCTGGTGGTTGGAATCGCCGACGCAAAGGGCGCGTAAGAGGCGGCGAACTTGATCGGGGTCAGATAGTGTCTGCGGACAAGCGCCGACACCCCGTGCCACGTCGCCACTGCTTCCTCATCGGACCGCCCCCTGAGGAAATCAACGAGCGCACTGCCTGCATTCACGAGCGGAGCCACGACTTCCTGGTTGACCGAAGGCACCGAGCCTGCGACCTGGGTCCAGTCTTCGACGCTGAGAGATCGGAGCCGGCGGACGAAGTCGTCGGTATTGACCTCTTCGAGAGGGATAAGTGACGCGAAGGGCCCGTAGTGCTGGACGACCTGCTCCATCTTCACGCGAGCCTTGGCCTCCACGGCGAAGCTGGCTCGCTCGACGGCGGCGAACGCACGGCATCGCGTGAAGGTGTCCAGCTCCTGGGTTCCCTCGATAGTCGCAAGCAATGCCCTGACCACGCCGGCCGGCTCTGCGCTGCCCTCTCTCGTCACGCTGGCGACGAGCTGCCTGCGGTCCAGGACACGCAGCCACTGGATCGGCGTCAGCTCGAGGACCGCCTTGACGAATGCGGACACCTCACCGCTGTTCGGACCATATGGTGCCGGGGCTCTGGGTGCCGGGACGGTGGCCACCCTTGGTGGTTTGATCGTCTCGATCGCCTTGGTCACCGCGGCACGCACGCCGGCGCCTTTGCGACCGGTGCCCTTCTCGAGTGTCTTGAGCGGAATCGCAGGCTGCAACGGCGCCCACAGGATCGCAACCTCGTCGCTGGAGAGCTCTGACCGCCGGCTCAACACCCTCGCCCCATGCACCGCCGTCCTCACCGCGGCCCACCCGGCATCTCCACTCAAGGTGGCCGGGATCGTCGACAACGCCGAAAGGGCGACCGCCTCTTCTACGTTCAGGTGCCGGCTCTTCGCCACCGCCTTGGTCAGCGCGCGCGACGCATCGTGGTCAAGCCGCCAGGGCTTCGACAGCATCTCGCACTGGGCAGCCGAAAGGCCTTCGATTGCGGCCAGGAATCGCCTGGTCGTGGGATCGAGCGCGTCTGCCTCCGAGACGGGGATGAGGCTGGCGAACGGCGCGTAGTGGGCGGCGAACTTCAGGGCGGGAAGCTGATGGCGCAGAACCAATGCCGAGGCTGCCTGCCAGGCGGCGACCACCTTCTCATCTGTCCGCTTCGCGAGGGCGTCGAACAGGGCCTCCCCGGTGCTGGCCATCGATTCGGACATGCCGCCTTCAGTCGAGCGCACTGCCGCCTGGATGGACCTCCGCGTTTCGGCGGCTTTGCCGATCCCTTCTTTGGTTACCGAGGCCACCAGCCGCCGAGCGGCCAGAACCTGCCTCCACTGCCATGGCGACAGGTGTGCAGCCGCGTCGATGAAAGCCTCCACCTCGGCTGTGTTCGGCCCAAAGCGCCTGGAGTCGTCGCCATTCGCCCTCTGAATCCGGCCCAGGAGCCCGTGAGTCGGCTGTGCCATCCCCCCCACTCTATCCCGGCAAGGGTCCGGTTCAGCCCAGGTTACGCGTCACTGGCTGGAGGTCAGCGAACCGGCTTTGGAGAATAATCGGAGCCACGCGTTTCGGAACGCCGGTTCCCATTTCGCTGCGTTAGACGATTTCGACCTTCATGAGGTTGGTTTGGCCTGGACGGCCGACTGGGACGCCGGCGACCACCACCACCCTGTCGCCGTGGCGAACCAGCCCACTTCGAACCGCCGCCTCGGTCGCGTTGGCGACCATCTGGTCGGTGTCCTTGCCCGGGCTCACCAGCAGCGGGATCACTCCGGAGTACAGGGCCGTCTTGCGAAGCACGTCCGGATTCGGGCTTGCGGCGATCACCGGCACTCGAGGGCGGGCTTTGCTGCAGCGGAGCGCAGTGGTGCCGGACTCGGTGAAGGCGATGATGGCCCGCGCGCCAAGCTCGTCGGCGCTCGTCGCCGCGGCGTGGGCGATGGCGCTGCCGATCTCCCCGGGCTCTCGCCAGATCTGGCGCTGGCGTTGAAAGGCAGGATGCCGCTGGGCGGACATGCAGATCCGGGCCATCGCCCGTACCGCCTCGACAGGGTGGGCCCCCACCGACGTCTCCTGGGAGAGCATGACCGCGTCAGTCCCGTCCCAGATCGCATTGGCCACGTCGGACGCCTCCGCCCGGGTCGGACGGGTCGACGTGACCATTGATTCGAGCATCTCAGTTGCCGTGATGACGGGAACGCCCGCGCGATTGGCCCTGTCGATCACTTCTTTTTGCACGGCCGGCAGCTCGCCGAGCTTCAGCTCCACCCCGAGATCGCCGCGCGCGACCATCACCGCATCGGCGACCTCGAGGATCTTGTCGAGGTTGCGGATCGCCTCCAGCTTCTCGAGCTTGGCGACCACCTGCGCCTTGCAGCCCAAGCGCTCGAGGTGTTGCCGGCAGGCCAGGACGTCCTCGGGGTGCCGAACGAAGGAAAGCGCGACGTAGTCCACACCAAGCTCGACCGCGAGCTTCAGGTCCTGCAGGTCTTTTTCTGTGAGTGCAGGCATCGCTATCGGCCGGCCGGGCACGCTCACCCCCTTCCGCTCGCCAAGCAGGCCGCCGCGGACCACCGAGCACTCGGCACGCCCCGCCTCGCGACCGCGGACGACGAGCTCGATTCGGCCGTCGTCCAGGAGCACGCGATCGCCGACCCGCAGCGCGTCGACCAGCTCCGGATGGCTGACCTCGATCTCGTTCTGTCCGTCGCGCTTGCCACCCGTCAAGAAGACGCGTCGCCCGCGTATCAATCGCTGAAACGCGCTCTCGAGGGCGCCGGTCCGGATCTTCGGGCCCTGCAGGTCGCCCAGAAGAGCGACCGGACAATCGGCGTCCTCGGCAGCGGCGCGCACGTCGATTGCGGCCTGGCGGTGGGTCGCTTCGTCGCCGTGCGAGAAGTTGAGGCGGGCGACGTCCATCCCCGCCTTCAAGAGGTTGCGCAGAACAGGCGGTGAAGCGCTCGACGGCCCTATCGTGCAGACGATTCGCGTGCGGCGAATCACCTTGCGTACTTGTCCACTCGCCGACCCATCTCCTGTTCGGCGTCGACGACCCTGCGTTCCAGCTCGCGAGCATCGATCACAGCGCCACCCATCCCGCGCACGAGATCGCGCTGGGTGCGATCCGAGGTCGCCACTGTGATCACGTCCCCCGACTCGGTGGCGGCGTAGGCGATTCGCTCGATCACGTGGTCGGCCGAATGGCCTTTGCGAGTGAAGACGACCTTCACACCTTCGACCATCTCCTCGGAGTTCATCCGCGCCGCGGAATGGTGGGCGTCGAAAACGACTGTCACGTCCGCACCGGTGACCATCGCGTAAACGGCAAGGCGCTCGACGAGCTTGTCGCGAGCCACCTCGAGCGAGACGTCGAGCAGCCGTTTGAGCGGCACCCAGGCATGGATGACGTTGTAGCCATCGACGATGACACGCTCCATCAGCGCAGGCGTGGCATCTGCGATGAGCCGAGCTGGATCAGGTTGCCATCGATTCCGGCAAAGTCCGAGACCTGGAAGACCAATTGGAAGAAAGCGTCCGAGACGGAAGGGACGAACCACAGCACGATGAACACGATGAAGATCGCGGACTGCCCAAACGAGGTGGCGAGATCCTGCGCCGCGTATGGAAGCCATGGCCTGATGATGCCGAAACCGTCGAGGCCAGGAATGGGCAGCATGTTCAGCACCAACGCGAACGCCTCGATGAATCCAAGGAAAGCGAGCGCTCCGAAAAAGCTCGGATGCGAACTCATCCAGGCGAGGTGGCCCGGAACGAGAAATGGAATCGCGACGAGCAGGCCGCACAGCGCGGTGCCGGCGGGTCCGGCAATCGACACCGCCGAGTCCCACGATTTGCTTCGAAGGGCTGAGCGATTGATGTAAACGGCGGCCCCTGGCAGCGCAATGCCACCAAGAAGCAGAAACGCAATGGGCATCACGACGCTGAGGAACATGTTCGTATAGAGCAGCGGGTTCAACGAGAGGTAACCGTGGCCGACCACGCTCCTGTCGCCTCCGAGGTAGGCGACCAGCGCATGGCCGAACTCGTGGACGCACACCGAGGTGATCCAGCCGGCAGTGATGAACACCACCGTGAGGATCGGAATACCCGCAGGCACCAAATCGAAAAAGATGAGGGCGCCGCTGCCGGCCGTGAGGGCCAGCAACCCGAGGAAGACGGGGCTCACGGTGACGACGCCGCGGAGCGGCGGAAGCGGTTTGCGACGCAGGGCTGCGTCAAGCGGGCGGGCCGATCGCGGGTCGCCGGCAAACGAGGGCTTGGCTGCCGTCTGGATATGGCGGCGCAGGTCGTAAAGGGTCATGCCCGCCTTCTGGAGAGCGGCCGAGGTCACCGGCGTATCGCTGTAGAGCATCGCCAGGAGAAGGTGGATCGAATCAACCTGGTAGTGGCCGAGGACTCCCGCCTCACGATTCGCGTTGACCAACAACTGGCGGATCGGCAGACCCGCAGACCCATCAGGCTGCACCAGCTGGGCGCTGATGTTCGCGGGATCCCCGCCGAGTTCTCGAATCGATTGCGCCGCGAGAGTTCCGCGACTCTCGAGAATCGCCTTCAGAACGTCGACAGGGTCGGTCTGAGCGGCGCCGCGCGCAGTCGCGATCGCGGCGGCGCGGTCGAGCACCTCGCGCCCCGAATGAGTGAGCTGTATGTCGGCAGTGGCCTTCGCTAGGTCGGCCGTGGCGTCAGCAGGCATCGCGACCAGTCTAGGGATGGGCAGCTGTCGCTAAGGCTTTCGCTCGTGTCTCTGGCGCATGACTTCGTACAGAAGGGCTGCGGCGGCTGCCGACGCGTTGAGGCTCGCGATGTGGCCCTTGACCGGCAAGCGGACGCGAACATCGCATCGTTCCTTGACCAGCCGGTGAACCCCTTCCCCTTCGCTTCCGACGACGAGGCAAACGGGTTGCGTCATATCGAACTCCCAGGCCAGCGCCTCACCGCGAGGGTCGAGGGCGACGCACCAGATGTTCGAGCGCTTGACCTCGGCGATCGCCGAAGGCATGCCCGAGACGTGAGCGATGCGCAGCAGCTCGCTCGCGCCGGAGCTGGCTTTGACCGCGGCCGGCGACAGCGGCGCGCTGCGGTGATCCGGGAGGATGGCGCCATCGGCGCCCGCGACCTCGGCGCTGCGCAGGATGGCTCCTAGGTTCTGCGGGTCCATGATCGAATCGAGGGCGATCAGGAGATTCGGGCTTGTCGCCAGCAGCTCCTTCAGGGTCCACTCGCGACGCGGCTTCAGCTCGGCCGCCACTCCCTGGTGCACGCCTGGCGCGATGATGTCGAGGCGCTCGGGGCCGACGACCTCGATGCGCGCCAGCTTGCCCAGCTCCTCAAGTCGAGGGTCGTGGCCCAGACCGGATGCCTGGAAGACCTTGAGCACCCTGCCAGCCCGCGCCGCCTCGAGCACTGCATTGCGCCCATAGATCAGCGGCGCCTTTGACACCTCCCGATCTGCTGCAGGCGGTCGCCTGTACGAACCCGACTGGACGCGCTCACGACCAGCTCCGCCTGACGTTGGGCGCGGCCGGCGCTCGGGCCTGTCAGCCGGCATTCCAACCGGGCCTCTCTCTCGGCTGCCACCACCAGAGGTAGGGCTGCCGCCAGGTGAGGCAGGGCGCGGCCTACGCTCCCCACCGGGTGAAGCGGGGCGCGGCCTGCGCTCTGGCTCCTTGCCTGGTCTCCTTACTCTGTCTCGACGCGAACGCGCTTCCAACGCACTCCCTCCTTTGAATCTTCGAGTGCGATACCGCGCTCACGAAGCTCATCGCGGAGCCGGTCGGCCCGAGCGAAGTCCCGCGCCGCCCGTGCCGCCTCGCGTTTGGCAATCAGGCGCTCGACCTCCTCCGCCAGACCCGGCTCGTCCGCGCCGATCACGTCCAAATGCGCATCGACCTCATCCATCAGAGCTTGCAGCTCTGCGTGCCCACGCTCGCCGACCCTCCCGTCGTCAAGCGCTGCGTTCGCCTCACGAATCAGCTCGAACACGAGCCCGATGCCCTGTGGCAGGTTGAGGTCGTCGTCCAGCGCCTCTTTGTAGCCGCCACGAGCTCCGGCGATCCTCTCGAGCAAAGCCTCGTTCTCACCCCCCTGCGCCCGCGGACTCGATCGCTTGAGCCTGTCCGCAAAGTCTCGCAGCCTTCGCACCTGCTCCGCAGCGGCATGCAGCGCCTCGTTGCTCAAGCGGATGCGCGCCCGATAGTGCGCATTGGCCATCAGAAAGAAACGGATGGCCAGCGGGTCGTGCCCGGTGGCGACGAGATCACGCAGGGTGGTGAAGCCGCCCGCGCTCTTCGACATCTTTTCCCCGCCGGCCTCGGCGAGATGCTCCGAATGCAGCCATACGCGCGCGAATGGCTTGTGGTTTGCAGCCTCGGACTGCGCGATCTCGTTCTCATGGTGCGGAAACATCAGGTCGATACCTCCGCAGTGGATGTCGAAGGTGTCCCCGAGGTAGCGCTTGCTCATGGCCGAGCACTCGATATGCCAGCCGGGCCGCCCGCGCCCAAAGGGCGCATCCCACGCAGCCCCGAGCTGCTCATCTCCCTGCTGCGCCTTCTTCCACAACGCAAAATCGCTGACCGACTCCTTGTCATATTTGTCGGCTGCCACGCGTGTCCCGGCCCTGAGCCCGCCTCGATCGAGGCGCGAGAGCGCGCCATAAGAAGGAAAGCTGGCGATTCGAAAGTACACGTCGCCGTCCGCGATGTACGCATGCTCGTCCTCGAGCAGCGCGCTGATCATCGCGACCATATCGCCGATGTGCTCGGTGGCCCGCGGATAGTGCTCGGCGGGCTGCGCGCGAAGCGCCGCCATGTCATCGAAGAACGCGGTCAGGTAGGGCTTGACGTACTCGCTAATCGTCGTGCCGGCGTGCATGGCCTGGTCGAGGATTCGGTCATCGATGTCGGTGACGTTCATCACATGAGTTAATCGGTAACCGTCGACCTGGAGGTGGCGACGCAGTAGGTCGTAGAACAGGAAGGCTCGCAGGTTGCCGACGTGCGCGAAGTTCCACACCGTCGGCCCGCACGTGTACATGCCGACGCGACCAGGATCGAGCGGCTCGAAGAGGTCCTTCGTGCCGGTGAGAGTGTTGTGAAGCTTGAGAGCCACCGACGTAGGTTAGCTTTAGCCGGTTGCCTCGATGAGGGCCACGGCATGCGCCGCAATCCCCTCCTCGCGTCCAAGCGCGCCAAGCCCCTCCGGCGAGGTCGCTTTCACGCTGACCTCCCCGAAGTCAATGCCGAGCGTCTTGGCCAGCTGTTTGCGCATGGCCTCGATGTGCGGCTGCAGCCTCGGCTCCTCGGCGACCACCGTGCTGTCGACGTTGACCACGCGGTAGCCGGCCTGACGCACTGTCCGCACGACCATAGTCAGCAGGTCCTGGCTGGAAGCGCCCTGGTAACCGGGATCGCTCGCCGGAAAGTGCTGGCCAATGTCGCCGAGCGCGGCCGCC
>DATCPW010000196.1:0-17420 GCA_036569865.1 Candidatus Dormiibacterota bacterium | reverse complement strand
ATGTCGCCTGCGCGAGTTTCAGAAATGCCCCCCAGGCGGTAGCCTCGACGGGTGCCCTGGGAACGCGCGAAGCCGGACATAGAGGCCCTGCTTGGGTTACTAGACAGACATGGAGTGCGCTACGTCGTGACGGGATCGGTGGCCGCGCGCCTGCACGGGGTACCGCTTGAGCCAGGCGACCTAGACGTGACCCCGGCGAGCGACCAAGAGAACCTAGATCGCCTCGCAGCCGCTCTTGAGGAGGTAGGCGCTGATCTAGATCCAGAGGAACCCTTCGGTAGATGGGAAACTGGCGACGACGGCGAGCGGCGGTGGCTGGCATTCGAGCCAACAGCCGTAGAACGAAAAGCTCGTGAAGAGTGGCGGCCACGTCCTGATGACCCGGCTTCATTTGACCATCTGGTTCGGACGCGGTTTGGTGCGCTTGACGTCGTTCCGGAGATCGCCGGATCGTATGACGAGCTTCGACGGCGGGCGACGGCGATCGAAGTCAATGGACGGTCCGTCTGGATCGAGTCGATCGAGGATCAACTGGCGACGTTGACCATTCCTCGTCGGCCGAAAGACGCGGACCGCGTGCGGGCGCTCCGCGCTATTCAACGCGGCTACGCTCACAGCTAGGGCGCTCAGGCCTGCACGAGGGTTCTGGCGGGCGAACCGCAAGCCGGTCGGCGGGACACTCACATCAGATCGCCAGGCCAGGCCCTCAAAGGGTGGCGCCGTTCTCAGGTCGGTTTGCGCAATACCCGGTTCGGCCCACCAGGACGCATCCGAACCGGCCTGGTGATGATCAGAATCGGCAACTGAGGCCGAGTTGTCGGGCAGCTAGAACGGCTGGTAAGTCCGTACACCTTAAGGAAATACGGGGCACCCAGGAGGCCTTTGGTTTCGAGCTCGCCTTGGCGGCGGAGCGGCCGCACTGGGCGTCCTGTTTCAGACTGGTCCAATAACCTCGTTCCCGCTCATGATGAGGGGCTCGTGAAAAGGTTGTCCACGGTAGGTCTCGCAGCCCTGATCGCCTTGGTCGTGGCGGGCTTCATCCTTGGGGGCTACATGGATGCCACTGCTGCCTCGGCCGTACCAGGTATGTCTTTTCTTATGCGCCAGCCGAAGGGATTGCGGATCGCTCTTGAGTTGCTCGTTGGCGTCCCGATCGCCTTCGGCGTGGCGATCTACGCCGTCGCTGAAGTGATCGAGCTTGGCTGGTTCCTCAGCGCGCCGATCCGGAAGCTGTCTGCCGCGATGCGAGGCGGCCGGTAACTCGTGGCAAGGTCCAAGTTTCGCCCGCCGCCCGAGCTGGTCGACTTCGTTGCCGGATACCCTGGCCCGCCTGAAACGCAATACCACGGCGGTTCGGTCGATGTGGTCGCGGCTCTGATCTACAAGGATGGCGTGCGCATCGACTGGCGCATGCGTTCAATGCCAGACATCTCGTGGCTTCCGATCGACGAGGAAGAGAAAGAGACACCGGACCTGACGGCGGGGCAGCGCGCCTTGCGGCGAGTGACGGCGTTTTGGGAGCAGGGCGTTCTGTTCGACGCTCGGGGCAGCGAGTTCCGACGTGCGGAGTACAGGAACGGCATGAGTATTCAGGGCGGCTGGCAAGGAGAGCTCGCGTTCTTCTGCTCGGTGCCACCGATAGACGGCCGAGCGTTGACGCTTCGCATCGGAGATCTCGCCATCGTCATTCCGTTCGACTCCGTCGCCGAGCGCGGCGTCAGCAGCGAGCCGCGCTTCTTGGCCGGGTACCCGGGCCCCGCATCTGCGTTGCCCTTCCATGGCGGCGCGATCGAGGTGATCGCAGCGCTTCTCTACACGAACAAAGTCGTCTTCGAGTGGTTGGCGCGGCCGATACCTGACCTTTCGTGGATTCCGTTTGACGAGGCGGAGGTCACTCGTACGATCGACCGACATGGTGGGAAGCACCGGGACAAACTCGCGTCCATGCTCAGAGAATCAAAGCGGCTTTCGGACTTGTGGCATCGCGCCGTTGTAGCCGACGACCGAGGTACCACCTACGTGTCATCGACTGGCAGCTTTGGCGCTCTTCCCGGAGGCTACAAGGGAGAGAATGCCTTCTCGCCTGGGCCGCCAGCGGACGCTCACGAACTTAACCTCACCATGGATGAGCTATCCGTCTTGATCCCGTTGGACAAGAAGTGACACTCACCGGCCGGCCAGACACCCCGAGGATCGCCAGAATGCGTGGACTTCGGGTACGGCGGCTCCCACCAGGGCCTCGCACGCTACTACTTGCGCACTCCCCTCGCCCCATCGGAGAAAGGGGGATTAAAGACGGCGTGACGCAGAAGAAATGTCCGCCGCGGCCGGGTCGAAATCGTGGCCCCTCGGCATTTGTTACGGGCTCGTCAGGCTTAGGTCGTATCTAAGTTGATGGCACGCACCGGGTCTTCCGTCCGCCGATTAGTCCTCTCTACTGGCGTGGTTCTTTTTGCTGCCGTCGCTTCCGTACTGCTGATCGGCTTGTGGCTCGAGTTGATCGGGCTTGGCATCAACGAGGGCCTTGGGCAAGGCGGTTGGTTCCCGTACGGAATAGTGCTTGGAGAACTCCTGCTCGTTGGGGTGATAACCGGGCTGGCGCCTGGCTCGCCCGGAAAAATCCGCCGCCTCTCGGTCTATGCGGCGATGGCCTGTCTGATGGTGGGCGCAAACGTTTTGCTCTTCATATTCGTAATTCACATTTACTAAATCGCACCCTTGCGGGCCGAGTTGAAGTTGATGCACTTTTAGCAAACACACGGGGCACGTCAAGGCGTGGCCGCGCACCTCGGGCCCGCTGAGTCCGTACACCTTAAGAAAATACGGGGCACCCAGGAGCTCGTGTGCATCAACCGAAGTAGGCATTCTTCGCCGCTAACCCGACACATGGGGAGAGTTGGGCGGAACTGGGTCCGAGACGCCGATGACAGACAGTCGGCGCCTGATTGTCTAGGCAGATGTCTGGCGCGGTGGCAGGGCAAAATAGGCCTTCAGGCCGGCCTCAGTCGCCGCAAATGCGACATATCGATCTTCGACCGGTGGGTGCCAATTGGCGTCATCAGCCAAGATTGCTTCGACCTCCGTCGTGGGGATAGCGTCGTTAACAGACATCATCACATCGCGCTGCGTTCTAAATCCCACCTCCTCCTCTAACCGCTTCCGCTCGGCTACGGCTTCTTCTTCTGTTGCAGGTCGATAAGACAGCCAATACAGTCTCACCAAGCCATTCTCGACAAGCTTGCTCATGGCGATTCGACATCTGTCGATCACGGCCGCTTCGGTCTCCATCGGGAAATGGCTGGCAACCGACCAGCGAGTGTGAAAGAGCCCCCAGTCTGACTCTTCAGCGTCGCTGAGTATTTCTCGCTCAATCAATTCCATGATTGAGACCACGCTCTCCGTTATGGCTGGGGCGGGGTAAAGGAGGAGGGGAGGAGGCGCCAAACTTGGCTGATGGCCTGAGCAATAATCGGCTCAGGTTGGCGATTATCCGCATTGTGCCAGGCGGCCTGATACGGTGACGCACAACTCACGCTATGGGCAAGATTCTTCTGATCATCGGTGCGGTCATCGGCGGGCTGATCATCGCCGTTGGGATCCTAGCATTGGTCACAACCCTTACCGACAATACCCTCTCGCCTTCGGACCGCAGCGACCAGATATCCGGATCCATCTTCATCATGGGCGTGGGGCTGACGCTATTCGCGCCATGCCTTTACTTCCTCGTCCAGTCACGCAGAACGCTATCGCTGCTGAATCAAGGCATGGCCTTTGGCAGCAGCATGCCCGGGCTCAATTCCGCTTACGCTCCGGTCGACCTCTCCACGTCATACGTCCAATGGTTCGGTTGGTGTCAGCGCGAGATCGGTGGGAATGCAATCGGCCTGCATGCTGCGACGATGGCCGCGCTGATCCAGGCCGGCAGCGGTAACTCCGGCGCCGCGGTCGATTCGGCGAAGCAGGCGGCGGGTTGGGCGGCGGCGCTTCCAGTTGCACAGAATCAATCGGCCAAGATATCGCTCAGCAAGATCCGCGTGCTGTCTCGCATCGGCGCGGCCATCCTACCCATGCTGGAACCTGGCGAAAGGGTTGCGGTCTCGTTTAACGGTACCGACCGACAGGCGCAGATCTGGCAGTCGCTTTTCGGCATTATCGGCATGCTCATCGCAATGAGCCAGCAGGGCGCCTACTTCGTGACCGTCACTGACAGGCGCCTGATCGCCCTTACAGGTCCGCAGCTTAGCCTTGCGCCCAAGTCGCTTGCCTACGCCATTCCCCAGTCGATGGTCTCCGAGGCCAGGTTTCGCGGTGGACTCCTTGGAGGCGGCACGTTCAGCATCAGCCGCATGGATGGTGGGCGAACGCGCATGCGTCTTTCGCGCTTCTGGAAGAGCGAGGCCATCGTTGCGCAGGCGTTGCTCGCGCCGGGCGGTGGCCTTACACCTCTGCCACCGCCGCCGATCATGGCCTCGAGGAGTAGCTTCTAAACGTGTAAGCGGCGAGCGGGACTAGAAGCGAATTGCCGGGCAACTCCGCAAGGGCATGTGTGCGGTTTCCCATCCGCAAGGAAGCAATGACATCAGGAAAATGGCGACTTTGGTCGATGGAGCCGGCGACGTGGATTTGAATAGTGCCCCCGACTTGACCTCGGTATGGCCAGAAAATCATCTTGGCCTGGATCCCGAACTTGAACCACAAGAAGTGCGGCAAGCGATTGCGGATGCCCGTGACTGGCTTGCGGGTTTCAAATGGTGCAGTCAAGTAGTGAGGAGTTTCTGGGGTTGGGGCATCCCCCCTACGTTATCGGTATGTCTCTTCGAAATAGAACCTACGACCTCCCAAGTGGATCGATGGCTTCGAGTGCGGGGTCTGGGCGGTCTTGAGGGAAATCTGCAAGTGCATTACTTCGAAAACGCGGTCATTGGCGTGCGGGTTGGCTTCCACTCGAGGCTGAAGTAGGCACATGGGTCGAGTGCTCGATGATCAATGCCGAGCCGCAGTTCAACGCGCCTTGGAAACCGCGGAACTCTGCCTAAGAGGTGATCTCTCTGAGATTGACGCAGCAAGTGAGATAACCAAACTCGCGAGCATCGATTGCTTCGACTTTCTGGAGGGGGGCTTTGAGCTTGTCGATCTAATGGGAGAATTCGCCGCCCCGACCTATGTATTGGAGGTGGATGAGCCCGATGAGAAAGAGACGGCAGAAATCTCGCTAGAGATACGTCAGTCGTTGTCAGCATTCGTAATGCGGGCCAAGCGCGATGGCTAGGGATCGTATGGGGTTCGGAAAGTTCATCACAGTGACCATGACGGTTCAAGTGAGCCGCCGCTGCGAAACGAACATGTAGGTTGTCAGCCTGGGGCCGATCATCGAGCGCCTGCAGCACGAGGGCATTGCGAAGGTCCTGGGCGAGATCGATGCTGCGCTCGTGGCGATGTTCGAGGACGACGAACGGCTGGACGACACGCAGGCCGCCGTCGACCATTTGAGCGACGCGCTCATCGCCCACCTCAAGTACGAAGAGGATCAGCTCCTGGAACCGATCGGCAGGCTGGCGATCCGAATCTAGACAACGTGAGGGCGGAGCCTGAGCTCCAACCGAGATTGAGACGCACTCTGAGACCCTCTGGAACTGCTCTTGATACAACTGCCGGCGCATCATGCCGCCATGAACCGCCCGGCAACCTGGACAGTCGCATCGATCATCGCGGCGGCGATCGCCGTTTTCGACCTGTTGTCGGCGTGGGCCACCCACGTCCCGGGGGCGTTGGTGGTGCTGACCATCGCTCTATTCGCCATCGGCCTCGCCCTGTTCGGCGCTCTTGTCATTGCCGGATTCGGTGAAAGGCGCAGGATCCTCGCCGGCGCCGCGGACTCGATCGACCTCGTGAGCCGCGCCGCCCGCGGTGTCCGGTGGAACGCATTGGCCGCAATCGCGCTGAGCGTTCTCCTGTTCGCCAATTGCTCGGCATCGGTGACGTCCGGACCCAACACGACCACCAGCGCCGCGATGGAGGATGTCCCCGGACTCCTGAGAGTCGGCTCGGAAGTTCTTCTGCCGATCATCCTCGCCCTCGTCCTCACCGCGGCGATGGCCACTGCCGCGCAATCCTTGGCCGGCCGCCACCAGTGGCGCTCAGCTCATCGGGCCGCGCAGGCCGCTCTTTTGTCGGCGCTTGCGGTTGCGGTCGTTGCGGTACTGACGGTGCCGGTTGGTTTCATTTTCGGCGTCGCTTACTGCGATGTCGGCGGCAGCCCTGGCGCATGCGCGGGCGGCGTCGCCGGCTTCGGCAACTTGTTCCTTACTGGCACGGCCGCCCTGCTGCTGCCATACATCCTGGTGATGTTGCGTGCGATCGGATCGGCTCCATCACCTGGACCGGACCCAGGTGCGACCGTTTGAACGGTCAGGATTCGGAGCGCGTTCAGGTTAGGCTCACGACGATGGCGGACGCTGATCAGCTGGCCGCACGCGCGTTTCGAGGTGCGGAATACGACTTCAGCCAGCTGATGGGCTTGCCCGAGGCGCTAATGAGCCGGCCAGACCGCCACGGTGTGCGACTTTTGATCGCGCCGACATTTGCGCTCCCCGACGCAGCCCTCGACGCGCTTCTTTCCTGGCGCCTGGGCCAGTACCTCTTGACTCGTTTCTACGACGCCGACGTGGTGGCCGACCAGGCAATGGTCAGAGAGGATGCGAGCGGTGTGCACGCCGCCGACGTCCACGGTCTGGCCATCGACAAGGAGGGCGGTTTGCTCACGTATATGACCCTGAAGCAACCCGAAGGACTGGAAGGGCATCTCTACGGCAGCCCCGAGCGTCCTCCCCTTCCCTGCGAGGAGGTGCACGGGCGCAACTGGCAGGACAGCATCGTCAACGCCGCTGACATTCCGGCCGAGCAATGCTGGGAGGCTGCCCGCTTCGTCACCGATCAGCGAAGGCGCGACGATCCCCTGATCCATCGCGGCGCCCTCGAGATCGGGCTCGCCGCCGCCCGGCTCGCATGCCGGCCTGCATTCTCCAACCGGGTAAGGCTCGTCACGGGCGATCTCGATCCCGAGATCGCGCTCCGCAACCTCCGCTATTTCTTCATTCCGGTCGCGACGTTTGCGCCTCATCAAGTGAGCCTGCCCGACGGCCATCCCCTTCGCCCTCGGTACCGCGATCATCCGACGGCGCCCTTTCTCGCCAATGTGGCCGACATGGACTGGGCCACCTTCGTGCGCTGGGCGGACATCGACCTCGCGCTCAACTCAGGCGAGGAGGAGACCTACGTTCGATTCCTGTTACTACGCCAATTCGTGAGCGTGAAAGAGTCGTCGCTCAAGGTGCCCAACCAACCCAGGGAGGAGTCGCTGTATCCCGTCGACGCGCTGACTTCGCCTTCCTCACTCGGCGCGTCTGATGCCCTCTGGCGGAGCGCGACCACGCGAGCGATTCCATGGCAGGCCCTGAGCCTAGGACCTGGCGAGCCGTTGCCCCGCGACCGCGTTTGTTGGATTGTCGAGGGGTTCGCCCAGGCACTCACGTTCCGCGCCGAAGGCCTCGCCCATCTGGCCGGCATCGGACCGGAGGTGTGCTTTGTGCCGCAGGAATCGATGGCCGCCTCGATCGCCTCCCTCGATGCGGCCACGCCGCTGCGCGTTCTGACCACGACCCGAGAGGACTTCGAGACCTTCTGGAGGCAGCGCCAATCACTGTTCGAGACGTCTTCCGAGAAGCTTTATGGGATGACGGAGATTGTCAGTGCCGCCAGAACCTGAAGACCACCACGCCTTTTATGCCGAGCTCACGTCTCGCAATCGTGGCCTCATTGCGCCCGAGGTTCAGCTCGCGTTGCGCCAGGCTCGTTTCGTGGTCGCCGGTTGCGGTTCCACAGGCGGAGCTGTTCTGATGCCCTTGGTCCGCACGGGCGCGGAGGATCTCGTCCTACTCGATCCCGGCGAGTACGAGCTGAACAACCTGAACCGCCAGGATGCGTCCCTTGCCGACATCAACCGGAACAAGGCGCGCGTGAGCGCGGACAGGCTGCTCGCGGTCAATCCTTACTGTGCCATCGAGGTTCACGAAGAAGGTGTTGAGCCGGCGACCATCGCGGGCATCTTGCGCGAAGGCGATCTCGTATTCGATGCAATTGACGTGACAACACAGGAGGGAATCTCGGCCAAGCTTGCGCTGCACAAGGCAGCCGTAGCCAAGCGCCTCACAGTGATAACCGCTTACGACATCGCCGCCACACAGTTCATCGAGATCTTCGATTACCGGCGGTTGCGTGAGCCGCTTGGAGGCCGCGTCAAGAATCCGGCGGCAGGACCGGAGGCGGTGCTGCGCAGCCTGATTCCGCCGCTCGCTCTGCCGCGCGAGATATTCGCAGTCCTCCTGGCGCGCCGCCGTGATTCCAACCTCGGCTTTCCGCAGCTCGCCATGACCTCGACATTTCTCGGCGCCCTGGCGGTCGAGATAGTGCTGCGGCTGCTGGCAGGCAAACCTGTCAAGCGCCGCATCCGCGTCGACCTTGGCGACCTTGCGCGCCCGCCTTTGAGACGGGCCGCCGGCAATTTGCGAACGAAGCTCGAGCTGGCCGACCTCTGGATGAAGATGCGATGACGGACCGGGTCAAAGGCCTCGTCCTCGCTGACGGGGCGAATGAGTTCGGTGGGCTCATCCCGCTGCTGCAGGCCGCCTGGCGATGGCCGGGTCTGCGGCGCGAGATGCTTCATGCCTCCGGCTACGTTCAGCACAGGATGTGGTTCTCGTTCCCATTCACAGTCGGGATCCTGAGCTGGTGGGAGGACGAGGCGGCGGCCTACCGGTTCGCTCACCTGCCGGCTCATCTCGAGTTCTGGGAATGGTCGGGACAACGTGGGCGGACGCACGGGGGCTGGCTGGCCTTTTATGCGTTCGCTCATGGTGGCCCGCTGTGGGGTACTGGAGTGCGTAAGCAAGTCCAATATTTCGGCCGCTTCACCAATGGGCCTGACGGCCAGCCCCCAAGAGGCACGCCGTCGCAACGGCGTTCCGCGAAACCACGCATCTGAAACCTCTGCGGTGGGCGGCCGCCATCACGGCGGCGGAGGCGATAGCGCGGAGGCTGTCGCCGTCACGCTCGCGCGCGTGGCTGGCCGCCTATTCGCTTCTGGGCGCGGCAGCCCTGATTGATGGCGGCGCCCAGAAGTCCCGTAGAGACGAGCATTCCCTCGCGCTCTGGTTTGGAATTCCCCTAGTTCTCGCCGGCTACCCGGCCGGTTGCGCACTTCTGCGCCATAAACCGGCAGGACCGCCACCGGACCCATTGCCGTTGGAGCTGGCGGCGGTCGCCGGCGTCATCGCGCCGGTGGAGGAGATCACATGGGGCGGGCTCGTCGAACCGGCTCTGGGCATACCGGTGACAGCCGCTCTTTTCGCCGCCAAGCACGTGGTCATCGATGGCAAGTGGCGAAGGACGGTCGGGCTTGCGGCGTTCTGGGTTGGCCTTGGCCTCGTGCGAAGCCGATCTCCGAAGCTGGCGCTTGGCCTGCACATGGCGGTCAACGCGTCAGGCGTGTTGTTGGGCCACCTCAGGAGTCAGGACTCTTTCTGAACCCGGCTACGGCTCGGTTTCGCCCGCGGATTCGTCATCGGTCTGCTGGCCCACGGCATCTTCCCCGTTCTCGATGAGCGGATCGTCGTCGCTCGCCGAGTACCGATCGCGCACCTCGGCGCCGCCGGCCTCGGAGTCGCCGATGCCTTCTTCCGAATCGGTCGCCACGAGCTCCCCCGCCTTTCGATCTTCTTCAAGCAGCTGCGAGTAAGCGCGCTCGGCCTCGTCCAGCGTCGGGTACTCCCAGAACTCGGTTCCAGGCGGCACCTCGGCGCCCTCGGTTTCATCCAGACCGTGCTGAAAGACGTACGCCTGCCCGTTGTTGGGATCCTGGATCAAGGAAATGAACCGTTCGCCAGTGAGCTCGGCTCGTTGGGTGGCCTGCCCATCGTTCTCCAGGTCGAACAGACGAGTTATGACTTGCTCTTCGCTTCTTTCTTCCATGCCATCTCATTCTGGATCAATTGGAAGATGCGACATGGACGCCGTGTGCCGGTACTCTGATATCGAATGGCCACCAGGACAGCCGTTCCTCCACGATTCGAACAGTTCTTCGCCCTTCGCCGCACTTACTTCCTGAACAACCTCGCTTTCTCACCCGACAGCCGCCACATCAGCTACGTCCACGACGGCTCGGGACTCTTCAACCTCTGGAGCTCGCCTGTCCTGGGCGGCGTCGCCCGCCAGCTGACGAGCGGTGATGAGGACGCGGTCCGTCACCACCGCTGGACGCCGAGCGGCATCGTGCTCGAGCTCGACCACCTGGGCGCCGAGCAGTGGCAGCTCAACCTCTTGCCGCCGGATGGCTTCGGCTGGCCTCGCCCCGTCACCGACCGCCACGACGTCCAGTACGAGGTGGGCCCAGTTGCCGACGATGGCCGACGCATGCTCTTCGATGGCAACCAGGAGAGGCCGACCGACGTGGCGATTTATCTCCTCGACATTCCGAGTGGCCGCTACAAGCTTGTTCTCGATCTCGAGGCACGCCAGTTCTACCCTGCCGCATGGCACCCCGACGGCCGGCGCGCCGCCATCGCGGAGGTGCTGGGCACCACCGATCAGAGCGCGTTCGTGTTCGATGTCGAGAGCGGTGAGCTGCGCAACCTGACGCCACACGAAGGCGATGAGTTCAACGCTCCCGTCGGTTTCAGCGCCGACGGCTCATGTCTTTACAACCTGACCGACCGCGGCACCGAGCAAAACTGCCTGGAGACCATCGACCTCACCACCGGCAAGCGTGCTGCGCTCATTCAGTCCGACTGGGGCATCGAGCAAGCGGACCTGTCTGCTGACCGCCGCCGAATCGCGTACACGATCGACGAGGACGGCTACTCGCGCTTTCACGCGTATGACATCCAGGCTGGGCGAGAGCTTCGCTTCCCCGAAATGCCGCAGGGCGTGTGCTCGCAGTTTGCGATCTCGCCGGACGGGCGGCTCGTGGCCGGCCTGGTGGCCACCGGGACGCGGGTGTTCGACGTGTATGTGGCCGACCTCGATTCAGGCAGTGTCACGCGCGTCACCGACAACTTTCTGGGCGGCATCCCAGAGCCGGAGCTCGTCGAGCCCGAGCTTGTGCACTTTCCGACCTTTGATGGCAAGCAGATCCCGGCGTGGCTCTATCGCCCCCAAGAAGCAGGTGGAAAGATGCCGGTGGTCCTATCAATACACGGCGGACCTGAGGCCCAGGAGCGAACGCACGTCACCCGAAGCTCGTCCTTTTATCAGTACCTGCTCTCGCGGGGCATCGCCGTGCTTGCTCCAAACATTCGCGGCAGCACAGGCTATGGGAAGACCTATCAGAAGCTGATCCACCGCGACTGGGGAGGCGACGAGCTCAAGGACATCGATTACGCAGCGCGATGGCTGCGCGGGCAGAGCTGGGTGGACGGTGAACGGATCGCCGTGTACGGCGCGAGCTTTGGCGGCTTCGCAACGTTGTCGGCCATGACGCGCCTACCCGATTACTGGCGCTGCGGCATCGACCTCGTCGGGCCTTCGAACCTCGTCACCTTTGTCAAGGCAGTGCCCCCGCATTGGCGAGCCCTGATGAAGGAATTGCTCGGCGATCCCGAAGACGATTTCGATTTCTTGATGGCGCGCTCGCCGATCACGTACGTCGAGAAGATGAAAGCGCCCCTGCTGGTGCTGCAGGGCGCGAACGACCCTCGCTGCGTCAAGCCGGAATCAGACCAGATGGTGGAAAAGCTTCGATCGGTCGGCGTCGACGTCGAGTACCACGTGTTCGACGACGAAGGCCACGATTTCAGCAAGCGCGCCAACCAGCTCAAGGCCTACAGGCTGATCGCCGCCTTCCTGTTCAAGCAGTTCGGCATGGAAGCCGATTAACCACCCGCGACTACTGTGACCCTCACCTGGTAGGTGTAGCGGCCATCGGGTTGCTGGTCTTGAACGTGACACCGGCCCACTGGAGAGGAGGGCCACGACGCCAGGTCGACCGTCAGGTCGCCGCCGACTGTGACATACGCCTCGCTCCCGTCGTTTGTTACGTCACGGCCTACCAGAAGAAATGTCCCAGCAGCGCTCCGAGCAGGGCCGACAGAGCAACGGCGAAGTACGGATAGCGGCCCGACCACGTCTGCAGGCGCTGGTCGATGGGCTCCCAGCGGCCCGCTTCGAGGACCGCGTCAACCGCGGCGATCCCGAACAGCATGGCCAGCACCACCAGCGCGACGATCGTGATGCCGCCAGGGACCACCATTACCGCTTCACTCCTCGACGCGGCGACCAGAGCCAGTGGCCGAGGATGAAGCTCACGGCCAGGACCCCGGCGATGGTCGCCTGCTTCTCCACCGCGTAGGAGCACCGGATGTAGAAGCTGATCGGCGCGTGCTCGCTGGTGTCGCCGAGCGCGATCGTCTCGTACCCGAGCAGCACGGCGCCGAGCAGCAAGAAGATCACGAGCCCGGCTTGAACCCAGATGGCGGGGTGGCGCAGGCGCCGCCGCGGGCCGATCATCGCGAGCCCCCGAATCGCGCCCTGAGTCGGGCCGCAACGCCACCCGCCAGGAAGGCGACGACCGCCCAGATCACGATGCCCGGAATCGGGAAGAAGGGGTTGGGATCACGCTTGCCCGTGCAGCTGGCCAGCAGATCGGGGGCATAGGTGCCGGCTTTGAAGATCACCCATATGGCCAGCGCCAGCAAGCCTGCGGCGACGGCGCCGAAAGCGACCACCCGCCCATTGATCCGAAACCGCCGTCGGGGGGTCAGCCCCACAGGTAATGCCCAAACAAGAGGCCCGCGACGAGCCCAACCGGCACAAGCCAAGTCTCGAGCTGGGCCATCCACTTACCCCGCGGCAGGATCGCGATGCCAGGCATCCCCGCCGCCATCATCAAGAGCTCCCAGGCGGCAAGGAGAAACAGCACCGTGACCAGCCAGAAGGCCGAGGCCGCGATGACGACGTCCCAGCTGCCCCGGAACAGGGCGAACGCCGCCGCCCAGCCGATCCCGATCAGCGCGCCGGCGAACCGCCCGGCAGGCGCCGCACGCGCCCGGCGCATCCGCTGGGGGGTGGCGATCCGCCGGACCTGCTCAATCACCGGTCGGACCACGCGCAAAGCGAGGGTTCATTGTGCGAATTTTCGTACTTGAGCCATCAATTTTGATGGGTTATTCCCGGCGATTTTGGGGATGTCAGGCCGACGATCAAGGCGTATACCGTTGGGCATCAAACCTGCCAATGACGTCTACGTCGACGAGCCGTATGTGTCCATCCGCTGGGACAGCGTTCACCAGCATGTCCACTCGGAATGGAAGGGCTTTGCCAACAGCGAGGAGCTGCGAGCCGCGCTTCTAAAAGGACTCCAGGCGATCATCGACAACCACGCAATCGCCTACGTGAGCGACGCCCGGAAGCTGAAAGTGATAGTCCACGAGGACCAGAGGTGGATCCAGGAGAAGTGGATGCCGCTCGCCCTCCAGGCAGGGCTCAAACGGCTCGCGTTCGTCACCGCGGACACCGGGCTCGGCAGGTTGACGATCGAGGATGTTGTCGTATTGGTCCACCATCACGGGTTGGAGTCGCGCACCTTCTCCTCCGTTGCCGCCGCCAGGCATTGGGTCGCGGAGGTTGCAGTCGGCCGATGATGGCGGATGCCGCGCTGGCGGGCGATCGATCGCGTCGTGTCGACCTCTACTTCAGCCGCCGCGGCGTCGCCGACGTGATCTGGGACGCCAACTGGAACGTGGTTCACATCGAAGCGCAGGGCTGGGCTGACACAGCCGAGTCACGTGCGATCCTCGATTCGGCCCTCCGCGCCATGACTGATCACGAGGGTTCACGATGGCTGGTCGACGGTCGCGAGATGAAAGCCACCAAGCAGTCCGACCAGGAATGGATCAACGAAAACTGGCTGCCGCGTGCCCTGGAAGCGGGCTTGCGCGTCGCCGCCATAGTCATGCCCAACAGCGCCGCGGCGAAGATCAACCTCGACGACATGGCTAGCGCAGCCGAGGACAAAATCGAAGTGAGGTATTTCTCGACGGTCGAGAAGGCGAGGCAGTGGCTCGCGGCCTCCGCTCGTCAGCAGTGATGGGCGAACTGCGCTAGCCGGCAAGCTCCTCAGCCAGCAGGTCCATCAGCAACCCGTCGTGCCACGTGCCATCTGAGCCGCGCTCGTACTTGCGCATGATTCCGACGGGCCGGAATCCCACCTTGCTGTAGCACTTGATCGCGGCGGCGTTGTCGGCTGCGGGGTCGATGACCAGCCGGTGAAAACCCTCGTCCACGATCAGGTGCTGGGCGAGCGTGCGAATCGCATCGGTGCCAACGCCGCGGCCGTGCACCGACGGATCGAGGTAGATGTCGATGCTCGCGTGGCGGTAATCGGCCTCTGTCTCCGCGCTCCATTGAATCGCGCCGACGACGCGTCCGTCGAGCTCCACCGCCAGCGTGCTGGCTTCCTGGTCCGCGAGATCCGCAGTCACCTCAGCCACCATGTCGGCTTCGCCTCGCCACCACCGATACACCTCGGGCGTCGCCCGAATTCTGGCCAGCGCCTGTAAATCATCGGTAGTGGCCGGCCTCAACGACACCATCGCGCCCCGCAAGATGCCTTCCATCAGGTCTCGCTTGCCGCAGGCTCCTGGCGCAGCCGATCGAGCACCTGCGTGAAAGCGTCGTATGGCTGGGCGCCGAGGACGAGGTAGCGCCTGCCGAAAATGTGGGCGGGAATCGCGTTGATCCCCACCGACTCGGCCAGCCGCCGGTTGTCGTCTAGGACTGGCTCGTAATGACCTTCCTCGATGGCGGTCTTCAGCTCAATGGGATCAAGGCCGACCTCGGTGCCGATACGCACGAGATCATCCACATCCTCGAGCTTGCCGGTCAGCTCCCAATGCGCCTTGAAGAGCGCCCGATGCATCTCCTCGAACTTGCCGTGCTCGCGAGCGAACTCCGCTGCGCCCAGCGCCTTTCGCGAGTTGATGAGCACATCGCGCTGTTTCATGACGAGGCCCACCTCGTCGGCGATGTCATCGAGCCGGCTCCGCATCTGCTCCGAGCGCGCCTGGCCGAAATAAGTCTCGCGTGGGATACCTTCGACCGGCGCTTCAGGGTGCAGCTCGAAAGGGAGCCACGTCAGATCAACGAGGCCTTCTTGCTCCAGTCGCTCGACTCTGACCGAGTCGATGTAACACCAGGGTCAAACGTAATCGGAGAAGACGACAAGATCCGCCGGCGTCGGAGTGATGCTCATCCAGACCAGCCTAGCGGGGTGGAGGGAGCGACACGCGACGCTGCCTATTCCGCGATGCGCCGCGATAATGCCTCCGTGAAGGGCTCCGCCCTTGCCCGCAAGCTGCTCGTCCAACCGGGCCAGCAGATGCTTCTCATGAATGCGCCTGCAGGGTACATGGACCGGTTGCAGCCGCTCCCTGAGCAGGCTTCGGCCACCGAACATGGGAATGGTCCATCCGACGTGGTCCAACTCTTTTCGCGCGATCGCGCCGAGCTCGAGAGAAACGCCGCTGCCGCGATGAAGGCCCTCAAGCCGGGCGGCATCCTGTGGATGTCCTATCCCAACCCTTCAGGCGGGCCTAGCTCGGACCTCATGCGCGATCACGGGTGGGGAGTCCTGCACGCGGCGGGGATGGTTGCAGAAACGAACATGCAGGTAGACGAGCAATGGATGGCGATCCGATTTCGTCCGAGCGCCGAGGTGGGGGGGGACGGACGGATCGAGGCGGCGATCCCGCCCGCTGATTTGCTGCCGGTGGGACGCAAAGCGACATTGGCCTACCGCATCGTGCGCGTGGTCGCAATTCCGGCCTTGCGACTTGCCTTCAAGTATCGGATCAGCAGCCGCGAACGCATTCCTCGCACCGGCGCGTACGTCGTCATCGGCAACCACCTCGGCTGGCTCGATGCGCTCACGCTCCTGATCGTCTTTCCAATCGAGCCACGCATGCATTTCCTGGCGGACCCGACAGGCATGATGCGGCGCCGCCTCGAGTGGGCGTTGATCAAGGCGACGGGCGGGGTCGTACCGGTCGACAGGGCGCTCCGCCACGACCCCCGACTTTTCCGACACGTGTTCCGATGTCTCGAGCTGGGCGGTGCAGTCGCCTTGTTTCCGGAGGGCGACATCGGACCGCGAGAGGGCGAGCTCCAGCCTTTCAAGAGAGGCTTTGCGCACTTCGCGGTGGAAGGCGGCGTCCCGGTCGTGCCGGTCGGGCTGTCCGGCACCAAAGACCTGTGGCTGCGCAAGAAGATCGAGGTGTTCATCGGAGAACCCATCTCGCCGGCGGGCAAGACTGTCGACGAAGTTCACCGCCTTGGTGAGGAGGCTGTCCGCAGCCTACTGCCGGCGTATGTTGAGCCGCCCGGGAGAAAGCCGCTACGACGCTGGCTGACCGGCCTGTTCTGAGGTTATTCGGCGCTTGCCGGCTCTCGGGCCGGATCGTTCTCCGCCAGCACATCGCATGCCCAGTCCGAGCGCTTCCAATCAGGAACTGGCGGGCTTGCCGTTTTCTTGGGGACGAACTTTGATCGCTCGACCAGCTGGTAGTGGTGGATGTATCGAGGGCAGTTGGGGAACACCTCCCGGACGTCGACGCGCACGATGAACTGCGCGTACGGGTACGAGCCCATGAGCTCGTCGTTTTCGTCGATCCGCGCGGTGCCGTTGACGCGCATCCTGTTGCGTCGCTCGAAATCGACGAACAGCATGCCGACCTCGCCCGTGGCGAGGGCGTTGCCCATCGACAGGTACATCCCGTTGCCGTCGTAGTTCGGAAAGGCGAGGGTGCGCTCGTCGAGGACCTTCACAAATCCCGGGTCCCCTCCTTTATATGAGCAGCTCGGCCGGCCCTCCGGGTCGACCGTCGCCAGGAAGAACATGTCCCTGGCGGCGATGAACTGCGCGTCGCCCTCGTCGATGACGTCGTGGACGATCCGCTCCTCGATCCGGTCCGCCAGGCGGCGGGTGTCAAAACGGTCCTGCAGGCGGCGCTGGGCATCGTGATACAGCTGCGTCATGGACGAAAGTCTAGGTTGGCGGGGGGCTCAGATTACGGGTGCGTCAGGTGCGACTTTCCGTTGCCGCTCGTTTCGACCGTGGCGCCGTCCTCGGGCTCGAGCAAGACGTCGACCCCCGGAATCACGGGCGCGCTCAGGAGGGCATCGGCGATCTTGCGGAGCGTCTCGTTGGTCACCTGGCGTCCGCGCCGCGCGCCGGAAATGGTCGAAGGGCTGCAGCCTGAGGCTCGGGCAAGGTCCGTGGCGCTCCAGCCACGGCGTGCGAGCTCGCGGTCGATTCGAGTCGGGCTGATTCGTGCTCCCATGGGATTCGAATCGCTTTACCGCACCGGGTTACA
>DATCPW010000195.1:0-3551 GCA_036569865.1 Candidatus Dormiibacterota bacterium | reverse complement strand
AATCCGAGGTGGGGTTGCGTCCGAGTCCGCGGCGAATTGCTCAAGCTCGGTCATCGGGTCTCGGCGACCGCGATTCGCAAGTTGCTGCGACGGAACCGGATAGGTCCGGCACCGTTGAGATCGCAGCAGTCGTGGAAGGCTTTCCTGCGAGCGCAGGCTTCGGCGATCGTGCTCACCGATTGCTTCAGTGTCGATACTGTGTTTCTGAAGCGCCTGTACGTCCTTTTATATATGGAGCTGGCGACGAGGCGGGTGATCTGGTTCGCGGTAACCGACAGGCCAGACGCTGACTGGGTAACCCAGCAAGCGAGGAATGTCAGCTGGGAGCTGAACAAACTCGGTATGCACGTGAGATTCCTGATCCACGATCACGATGACAAGTACGGCGGTGGCTCCGACCTCGTCTTCGAGGGCGAAGGTTTGGCCGTGATTAGAACGCCGATCGCGGCGCCAAGGGCAAATTCACACATGGAGCGCCAAATTGGCTCGACCAGGCACGAGTGCCTCGACTGGCTTCTGATCATCAATCGTCGGCATCTTGAGCGCGTCCTGACTGACTGGTTCGAGCACTACAACAAGGCTTGGCCCCATCGCGGGCTCGATCTGCAGACTCCGATTGCGCGCTCCGATCCGGTCGTGACGTCGGGACCGGTGACATGCGATGAGAGACTTGGCGGGCTCCTGCGCGAATATTCACGCGCGCCGATGCCGGCCGCTGCGTGACCCGACTCGCACCCATGGCTGCCAACGGTTCTCGACTGGTGTCGGAACCGACCCAACGTCCAAAGCTATCGGCTGTCCCGACCTCGGGAATGACCACTTGATCGAGAGCCGCCCGGTTCATCCGCTGGCTCAACGCCGCAATGATCGTCCGATCCGCCGAATTCAACTGCGGTCTCTTGACCTGACGGCGTACGACTCGAAGCTGGTGCCGGAGAAGAAGCAGCTCCGCTTCAGGGTCGCGTACTCGCAGGCGCACATCAACCAGATCGAGGAGGAGCCGAAGCCACGAGTACACGAGAGCGAAGAGCATCGGCGGTCGAAATCCTATCGGTCAGGCGACCCTACTCGGAGTGGCCTGCCCGCCGACGAATAAGTGACCCCCACAGCCGTTGGGCGGCGCCTCTTCATAGCCTCCTTGCGGCTAACCCATCGCGGGTCGCGTGGCGGCCTGTCCGGTCATCTCCTGCTCCTCGTACTCGCGCCCTTGGTCGTACTTGGAGCGATCCTTCAGCAGAGCGGTGGCCGCGAAGCCGATCACGCAGCAGATAAGGATGTAGACGCTGATGCTGTACGGGTTCTTCGTCTGCGCGAAGAGATAGACCGCGATCAGTGGCGCCGGACCTCCCGCGATCACCGATGCCAGCTGGTAGCCAAGGGATGCGCCGCTGTAGCGCAGCCGGCCGGTGAAGCTCTCGGCGATGAGGGCCGCCTGCGGACCGTACTGGATGTCGTGCGGGATCAGCGACAGCATGATCGTGATGAAGACCAGGATCGGTATGGCCGTGCTGTACAGGCCGAAGTAAGCAAAGCCCCAGACCGCCATCACGCCGATGCCGATCAGGTAGATGGTCTTGCGTCCGATCCGGTCGGAGAGGTGGCCGAACAGTGGAATGGAGACGAACGAGATGATCGCGGCGACGCTCACCGCGTAGACCAGGAACTGGCGCTCGAATTTGAGCGCGGTGACGCCGTACGTATAGACGAAAACCGTGAAAATGTAGAAGGGCGCCTGCTCCGGCAGCCGCAGCAAGGCGCTGAGGATGATCTCCCGCCAGTTGAGTTTGACCACCTCGATCATTGGCCTTGCCTCGACGCGCTTTTCCTCCACGATCTTGCGGAAGACAGGGGTTTCCAGAATGCCCAGCCGGATGTAGACGCCGACGGCGACCAGCAGGATGCTGAGCAGGAACGGGATCCTCCAGCCCCAGACCACGAAGCTGGAGCCGGTCGCGGCACTGGTCGCGGCGACCACGAGGGTCGAGGTCAGCAGGCCCACCGGGACGCCAAATTGAGGCCAGCTGCCGAGGAAGCCCTTCCGCTTGACGCTACCCCACTCCATCGACATCAGGACCGAGCCGCCCCACTCCCCGCCGACGCCGAGCCCCTGGCACGTGCGAAGGACCGTGAGGATCACCGCCGCCGAGAGACCGATCTGCGAGGTGGTCGGCATGACGCCGATGAGGAATGTCCCGATCCCCATGAGCAGGAGGGTCGCGATCAGAGTCGCCTTGCGGCCGATGCGATCGCCGTAGGTGCCAAAGATCCAGGCCCCGATCGGGCGCGCGGCGAAGCCGATGAAGAAGATGCCGAATGAATCCAGAGTGCCGGTGAGTGGGGACGAGTTCGGGAAGAACAGCTTGGGAAAGACAAGGGCCGCCATCGTCCCGTAGAGGAAGTAGTCGTACCACTCGATCGAAGTGCCAACGGTGCTGGCCACGACGGCCCGCACCATCTGTCTTCGGTGTTCCTCCGGTGTCATCGCCCGCCCGCGTTGGAGTTCCTGGCCGCCAACCAAATCAGACATTCGTTCACCCCCGTAAGAGACTTCAGAGAAGCCTTCCCACCCTGACATGTAGCACTTTTTTAGCTTCGTGGATCAGGGAAGATGGTCGCGATGGAGTCTCCATCCCGCCGCTTCGCCGGCCGCGCAGCATGAAAGCGATGGTCGCGCCCCGCCTCGGCGGGCCGGAAATCCTCGGGCTCCGGGACCTAGAGGACCCGCAGCCGGCCTCAGGCGAGGTCCTGATCGACGTCGTTCGGGCCGGGATCAACTTCGCGGACTTGCTCTCGCTGCGCGGCCGTTACGCCGCCGCGCCGCCCCCGCCCTTCACTCCCGGCCTGGAGGTCTCGGGCACCGAGGCCGGCAGCGGCCGGCCGGTCATCGCCATCGTCAGGACGGGTGGCTTCGCAGATAAGGTCGTGGCCGACCGGAGGTTCGTCTTCGACGCTTCGGGGCTGGACCTGGAGCTGGCGGGCGGCTGGCCGCTGGTTACCATCGCGGCCTATTACGAACTCGCCGAGATGGCGAGGCTGCGCGCCGGTGAGACGGTGCTGGTCACGGCGGCTGCCGGCGGGCTGGGGTCGGCAAGTATGCAGGTCGCCAAGGCGTTGGGCGCCGGTCGCGTCGTGGGCATGGCCTCCACATCCGAGAAGCGGGACTTCGCGCTGCGCCATGGCGCCGACGAGGCGATCGGGTACGAAGATCCGATTCCGCCCGTCGACGTCGTCATGGACGGCGTGGGCGGGGAGGTGTTCGAGCGGGCGCTGTCGGCGGTGCGGCCCCTGGGCCGGGTCGTGCTGGCCGGCGCTTCCTCCGGCCAAGTGCCGGAGATTCCTTCGTTCGATGCGCTTCGGCGGCGCAACGTCGGCATCCTAGCCTTCTCGCTCGGAATGCTTCGCATCTCGGACGCCAATCGTGCCGCCGAACTGGCGAGGCCAGCCGTCGAGCTGTTGCGGTCAGGTCGGGTCGCGCCGCCGGTCGGGCGGACGTTCCCGCTGGCGGAGGCGGCTCAGGCGCTCGAAATGCTGGGCTCGCGCCAGACGATGGG